>DATMBG010000026.1 GCA_035559535.1 Candidatus Limnocylindrales bacterium | reverse complement strand
ACACCACGAAAGTGGGTGGTACCAGAAGTCGTCGCGCTAACCCCCCAAAGGGGAGGCAGACGCCCAAGGTATGACCCATGATTGGGGTGAAGTCGTAACAAGGTAGCCGTAGGAGAACCTGCGGCTGGATCACCTCCTTTCAAGAGAAAAGGGAAAGTACGATCTCCCGCTGAAACCCGTTCGATTTTCTCCAAAAATTTACGGGGTTAAAATTCCTTTAACCCCTATTTTTTTATCCTGACCACCCCCCTACCTTACCACTTACTCCTTTCCAACCGTATAAGTCTCCAGGAACTTTTGAACAATAACCCGCGTGCCCGGAGAGACTTCTTTAATCTCCTTTACAAAATTTTCAACTTTCCCGGACTCGCCAAGCTCGGCAATTTCCTTAGCTCCTTCTGAAAAAGGAAGTAGAAAGTTATCCCAATGGGTCGGAATGACTACCTTGGGATTCAATAACTTAATGATTCGATAAGCATAATCTTCGGTATTCTCCCGGGCTAGGGTTCCCAGAATCGCCACATCGGGAGATGGTAAATAACGAAGCTCATTTTCAATAAAATTCGCACTCCCAATATGAAGAATGGTATATTTCCCCAGACGAAGATAGTAACCAAACGTCCCCCCCTCTTTAAGGTCCGCAACCTTCAAAGGAGGCTTTAGCGGCGTACTCACCACACCCGGAATCCCCACCCGTTTTTTTCCATTCAAGGAGTGCAGGCTGGGAATGACTTTTACCGAAAAGTTAGAAAACTTGATCTGCTCACCGCCTTTTACCGGAATAATCTGCTCTTCCGATACGTCATAGCTCCGGAGGATATTGGCCGTTGACTCAGAACCTATGACCCTGGCACCCGTCTTTTTGGCTATATAAGGAACATCCATCAGATGATCCCAGTGACTGTGCCCTACAAGAATGTAATCTGCTTTTTTAATGACCTCGGAGATTAATGCCTCATTGGTAGTTAATTCTTCGTCCCCCTTAAAATCTTTACTAAAAAAATTTACCGGTGGCCGCGTTAAAAAAGGATCAATGAGAATGACCGTATCTCCAAAGGTTATTTCATAACCTGCAGTACCTAACCATTTAAGGATGGGAACCGGACCTGAGCTTATTTGAGAGAAGACGGCACTGGCTAAAACACCTAAAAAAGCTATGTAAAAAATCATGAGGAATTTAGCTGGTTTTTTCATGAGTAACCTCGTCTGAAATCCAGGACGTTGGGACGCGGAGACAGAGGGACGCGGAGACTTTGGGATGTTAGGATGCAGGGGCTTTGGGGTGTTGGGAATGCGAGGACACAAGGATATAGGGAAATGATTCCTTGTTCCCGCGTCCCCCTGTCTCCGCGTCCCCCTGTCTCCGCGTCCCCCTGTCTCCCTGTCCCTGCGTCCCTGTGTTAAGGATTCAATCTTTAGAAAGAGGGTTTGTCAAGGATTTTTCTTTTCCCTACCCATTTTAATTTTTCACCGAAACTTAAAATTCTTCTTGAAAATGATCCTGAGTTTAGAGTAGGCTTAAAAGGAGACGAGGGATGGAAAAACCCATCCTCCTATCCAGGCAGAGATAAAGACGAATTTACTAAAGGGGGGAAGATTTTATAATGAAAAAAATTCTTGTTATTGACGATGCTCTTCCGGTTCGTGAAGGAATCGCTGCTATTTTGGGTTTGGAAGGTTTTGAAGTAATCCAGGCAGAGAATGGTTTGATCGGGATACAACTGGCACGGGACTACCTGCCCGATTTAATTATCTGTGATATTATAATGCCTGAGCTTAATGGCTATGATACCCTGGCTATACTACGCCAGGATCCAACAACAGCCGCAATTCCATTCATTTTTTTGACGGCTAAAGTCTCTAGAGAAGATATGAGACGTGGCATGAATATCGGGGCAGATGATTACCTCAGTAAACCCTTTACCACTCAGGAATTACTTTCTGCAGTTAAAACCCGGCTTGAAAAGCAGGAAGTGGTTCTCAAACGAAGCGAGAAAAAATTGGAAGATTTGCGAGGAAATATTATCCATGCACTTCCCCATGAGTTTCTTACCCCCTTACATGGAATTCTGGGTTTTTCAGAGTTGCTCATGGAAAATTACGAAACGGTGGGACGACAGGAAATTGGAGAAATGGCGCAGATGATCCACTTATCCGCAACGAACCTCCACAAACTTATTCAGAATTTCCTTGTGTACGCACAAATTGAACTCATAGCCACAGATCCTAAGAGGATAGCGGCCTTAAGGAACAGTTTTACCGAACATCCCAGAATGATTATTTCAGAGATCTGCTGGCAAAAAGCTAAACAACTGGAAAGGGAAAAGGATTTGGCTTTAGAGCTTACGGATACAAAGGTCCAGATCTCAGAAGAAAATCTGAAAAAAGTCGTCGAAGAACTGATCAGCAATGCATTTAAATTCTCCCAGGCCGGAACACCCGTTCATGTTACCACAACAACCCTGAATCACTTTTTTATCATCGAAATAAACAACTTTGGAAGAGGAATGACGTCCCAGCAGATTGCCGATATAGGGGCCTATATGCAGTTTGAACGAAAATTCTATGAGCAGCAAGGAACAGGACTGGGACTTATTATTGCCAAACGCCTGGTCGAATTGCATGGAGGGAGTTTGACCATCCAGAGTATTCCTAACCAAAAAACAACGGTTTACGTTAAACTCAAACGCAGCATTCCCTTGTAGCAATGAAACCCCTTCGAATAAAACCTTCATACTCCGGGAAACGTGCAAGCAATTTTATTAAACTCCTGATAAATCAAACTGGAAACCGGCCATGTACCCTATTCATCCCTTTGTTATCCATTTTCCCATAGCTTTTTTTACAGCCAGTACTCTTTTTATGATCCTCTACCTGAATGAAAAAGAGGTGGCTTTTGAAAAAGCTGCTTATTATTGCATGATTTTCGGCTATATCGGTGCTTTAGGAGCCTTGATTACAGGAAGTATTGACTTCAGTCATCTTGCGGAAGCCGATCCTCGACAGGGGGCCGTGTCAACCCATGCCTATTGCGGGGCTTCTCTACTTTTAATCTACGGAGTAGAAATCGGATTAAAGCGTAAGTATCCCAAAATTCTGGATGGCTCCCGGCGATGGCTTTATCTTAGCCTTGCAATACTGGGAAACGGAATGGTATTTGTTACGGGATGGTTAGGGGGACAACTGGTTTACGGACTAAAGGTGGGGATTGAATGAAAAGAGAAGTTAAAATTTCCCAGGAAATCTTGACTCAACTCAAAGCTTTTCCCTGCACAAATATTTTAGATGTTTTACGGGCTCACGGTTATCTGAGAGTTTACATGGAAGGGGTTCGAAGTTTAATTCCAGGAACCAAGCTTGTTGGGCGAGCGGTGACCCTTCGATTCTTACCCCAGCGACCCGATCTTCAGGAAGAAACGGTCGGAAAAGAAAACACACCGGAGTATCGGGCCATAGAGTTATGCGGCCCGGGTGATGTACTGGTAATAGATGCTCTGGGACTACCCTATGCTTCTGTAGGTGGAGATATCAAATTCTTACGCCTTAAACTCCGTAAAGCCGAAGGAATCGTAACCGACGGAGCCCTTCGGGATACCAACAGTTTAAAAACATACGGATTGGGACTTTTCGCTCAGAATAGTACGGCCAAGGCAGGTCCCACGGACATCCTTCCCTATGAGGAGAATGTGGCCATTCAATGTGGAGGGGTTCTGGTACTCCCGGGGGATGTGATCCTGGGAGATGACGATGGGGTTGTGGTGATCCCCCGGCACCTGGTCCATCAGGTAGTTCAAGAGGCTATAGAAAAAGAAGAACTGGAACAGTTTATCAAAGAAAGAATAATAGCAGAAAATGTCTCACCCGGGAAGTATTATCCTCCTCGGGAGTCGACCAAAAAGCTGTTTGAAGAGTGGAAAAAGAGAAAGGAGTAAAGAGAAAAGTATGGGAGTGTGGGGGTGTGGAGGTATGGGGGTGTGGGAAAATTTACTCCCATACCCCCATACTTCCCCACTTCCTACGGTGGGGGCATAATGGCAAAGCCAACCGCAATTCCCAGGGCGAGGATTACAGCAGCCAGGATAATAGCCACAGAGACATTTCCTTTTCTGATTTCTTCCCACTCATCAATGGGAGTGACCCGATTAAAGACCCATAATAAAATTCCTAAACCGAGAGCCATGGATACAGCACCCACAATTCCCCATCCAATTGCAATCAAGTAATTCACTAAAACATGCATCGTTCCCCCTCCCTCTTCATGGGAAAATTTTTATGTTGTTTTTACGAAACCGGTTTCAACTCCGGATATCCCACCAACAGGTCATCTTCAGTTAAAACATCGGTTGTATTCTGAGGGGTCCAGAGCACCTCAACGGCCAATAGCTCCCGGGCGGAAAGCGATCCCAACGTAGTCAAAAGCTTTTTCAGTTCATCGGCATTCATAACCGACAGGGGTTGGAAGACCGTCCGGGTAGTTGCTACTATCAAGGTGATAACCAGATAATCCCCTATTTCCTCTCCGTCTCGATTGGGTTTAGCTTCCCGCTTCTGGACACGTCCTTCCACGTTGGTCAGGGTTTCTTCAGAGAATTTGGCACGTTCGGTCATCACCCATTCATCGAACTTAGATTCGGCCACTTCATAGGAAGGTGTAGAGACCACCTCTATCCCCGCTTGCATCCAGTAGTCTGGATGACGGATAAGGGCCAGGGTTGTTTCCTGCAACAATTGCTGAAGACCTGTCGGGTCACCAGTATTTACCGTCTCGGCCAGCTTATTCAGTTCCGTTTGAAGTTCTTTAGCAGCCGATAACAGAGCCAGTTGGAATTTGATAACCTGAGCAGCAGCCAGACTCTTCGAGGGAGTCCTGAGACTTCCTGAGGATCTGGAGTTCATACGGGATAAAATAATAACCGCCACAAAAACTAAAGCTCCCACAACCAAAGCCCAAAACAACAGGTTACCCATACTTGTACTGGTTGCAGGATAATAACGGGGACCGAAATAGAAGAAGCCCGGGCTTCCTCCCCCTATGGGTACAGGAATATACGTCGTGTTATTGGGACTACGGGAATAGTCTGAACTGGAATAGTCCCGAGATCTGGAATAGCTGTTTGAAAATGGTGAGGAAGAAGGTGATGATCTTGAGAAACCCGATTTTCCCCCCACACGACCCCCCGTCCTATTCCCTGCCAAGACTTCTCCCTCCCATAAAGGAATAGAAGTTAAAGCAAGGATGAAAACAAGTAACCAGGAACTTATCATTTTAGAATATCGTGCAAACATGATACTCAACCTCTCCTACCCATTCGGTATAAAAATGTTGCCTGTTCTTAAACAGGGCAGTTCTTTATAGCTACCCCTATGAGGTATGGGGTATTTCCTTGTGGAAATAACCTAAACTTTTTATGGATCTGTGTTTTAATATACACCTTCCGGTCAAAGGCTTCCACCTTATGGGTATAAAAACTCTCCCTTAAGATCCAAACCGCCCCCTTAACCGAAACATAACGAAACTAAAATTTTTGAGAATCCCATGCTGCGCGTCCTGGATTATCTTCGGCTTCCCAGAGCTTCCATGAACCGATGCTTGATGTACGTTGGACTTTTAGGAGGTCTCCCAGGAGCTCCACAATTATCGGTTATAGCTACCACCACCCAGGGGCCCGGCTCGGATAAAACTTTAGGGAGAGCCTGCTTAAAGGCTTCCAGGGTATCCAGGGTCAGCACCTTCTCAAAACCGGCCCCTCGTGCAATTTGGGCTAAATTGGCTTTTCCCGCCGTGTGGGTTGCCTGTCCACCGGTGATTTGGTAGGACCGATTATCCCAGATAATATGGATGAGATTGGGGGGAGATTTACTGGCGGCTGTGGTCAGGGAGTTTAAATTCATTAAAATGGCTCCATCTCCGTCTAAAATGATCACCTTTTTATCCGGACGTGCCAGGGCGAGCCCCAACCCTGTTGAAGAGGCCATCCCCATGGAATTCCACATGTAAAAATTCTCTTTTCGATCCTCTGCCGAAAATAAATCGTATTTGGGATTCCCACAAGAAGCAATAACCGGCTCGTCGGTAAGGTGTCTCATAAGATACTGGGTCGCTTCCAATCGATTAATCATTTTTCATCTTTCCATCCCACCAGTTCCGATGATAGAATCACCGCAACAGGTTGTTCGGAGGCATAGGCTGTTTTGATAGCACCCTGCATCATGATTTCGACTTCATCTTCCCGTCTGAGGGTAAAATGCTGAATCCCTAAGGCATCCAGAATACGCCGTAATGCTTTTCCCATGGTTACATGGCAGGCATTAAATTCTCCCAACTCCCCTCTCTGGCTGATGAGTAAAAGAAAGGGAATTTGATAAGGAATGGCCAGAGAAGCCAGGGCATTGACGCTATTTCCCAGGCCTGCACTCTGCATCATTAAGACCCCACGCCTTCCCCCGAGATATTCCCCGGTCACGATTCCCACCCCTTCCTCTTCTCGAGCCAGGGTAATTAACTCAAAAGACCCATCTTTAACGGCATAGTTTAAAATTTTTCCGATCACCGTGTCTGGAAGAAAGGAGATCGACCGAATATCATTTTCTTTTAATACTTTTACAATCGTTTCAGCCCACATCCTGAAAGTCGGGTAATAATGTAAAACGAGGATCTGGTCTCGTTTTACATTCAAAGACCTCACCCTTAAGGTTTAAGGTACTTAATAAAGGATTTACATTTTTTTAGGCGATGATAGCATCTTTATACCCTGTTTGCAAATGTTTTTCGGTTTAGGAATTCGGATCGGTTGAGAATTTTTCTAGACGATCCTTTCTTGAATTCCCTCCCTGGGTCTGGTAAAACACCCTATCGTCAGTTCTGGAAACTCCTGTTTTAAATTTTTAAGGAAATTCAAAATACCTATTATTTTTCCCTTTCGGCCGGGAATCATTTGCAAATAAAGATCCGGATCGATATTCAGATTTCGTATTTGAACCATATTCAGGCGGGTTTCCCGAATAAGCCGGAATAAACTCTCTACTTCTTCTTCACGATCGGTCACGCCGGGAAAAGTCAGTAAATTGATGGAAACGAACAGTCCGTAATCCCGGGCTATCTTAATCGATTCGACCACCTCTTTAAAGGAATAATTTTTAGGCTGATAGTAACTTTCATAGACCGGGGGGTTTGCACTGTTCAAACTCACCCGAATACTTTCCAAACCGGCTTCACAAAGATAACGAAGCTGGGCGGGTTTACTCCCATTGGTATTCATATGAATGGTCCCCCGGCAGGTCTCCCGCCGAATCCTCAAAATAGCCTTCGCAATCAATTCTGCCTGCATGAGGGGCTCCCCTTCGCACCCCTGACCAAAACTGATAATTCCGTTCTCGGCTTTCTTCAAGTGGGAAAGTCCCAGGTCTACGATCTCCTCTACCGTTGGAACAAAATCGAGCCGTTCATGGGAGGCTTGTACACGTCGGGAAGGTTGCAAGGAGATGCAACCCACACAATCGGCATTACAGGCAGGTGACGTGGGAATGCCGGCCTCCCATCTTTGATAAAACACGTTCTTGGCCGTAAAGCAGTGATATTTCAAAGCACAGTGGGCTACTTGATGGAGAAGTCGATTATGGGGGTTGGTTTGTAAACGATCCTGAACTTTCTCGACTAAAATACGATCATCGTAATTCTCCGGATTCCAGGTTGGATTATCGTCTACCCGGGTTGCAGCCACATAAAACTGCTCATCTTGCCAGCCAATTGCAGTATAAGCCCATAAGGGCAAAAAACTTTTTACCCTTTCGGACGTTGCCGCCGGAAGAAGGGTTCGGACATAACCCGGACTCAAGAAGGCTGCCACGGCATAAGGTGTTACCATTTTTTGTCCCATCCGAACCGTGTCCAGAATACGAAGCGATTTACCCGACCGACTCCACCCTACAGGTTGACGCTCAGGCAGGGTAAAGAACCGACTCCCTGCAGGAAGTGGAATAAGCTCCTCAGGAGAAGGGCGGACGAAGAGATCCCCGGACCGACCGGCCATTTCCAAAATGGGATGGTCATAGATCTGACCTTTGGAATCGGAGAAAACAAGCTTTGGCATAGGAATTTACCCGGCAATCACCTTTCGCTTAAAGAATTGATTAAACAAGGAAATCCCTTTACAGGTTAGCACTTTTCCAACAGGTTTGCAAATATTTTTGCCCGACTATTCCTTTTGCTTCCAGCTCAGAACTTCAATTAAATCTAAATCTGGTGGTGGATTTGACAATATGCTGGGGGTATAGTTGATCTGCAGGTTTGGGATACCCTGGGTGGTAATCCCATGGGCTATGAGCATACCCTCAACTGCCCTTCCTGATAGGTCTTCACCTATCAGGAGTATGTCCCCGTCGGTATAAATGAGACCCTGGATTAAATTCCCTGTTACCCCAAAAGAGCTGAGATTTCCCATCATTCTAATTTGCAGATGGCGGGAACTCAGGATGGCCGGAAAAGAACCCACCGGAGTAATTCTAACAGCCCCGCTTATATTAAGATCTCCCGCAGAAGGGAGCAGGATGAGCGTTCCTGTTAAATCGATTTGAACAAGACTGGCCGTAATCGGCTCATCCACATAGTAAACTCCGGCTGGATTTCCGGAGCTTGTGGTACCTTGATAGAATTCGATATTGGGATACGGCGGTGGATTACCGGGCGGATTCGGAAGAGGAACCGAAACGGAGGTCAGTTTTTGAGCAGAATAGGTGGTACCCTGGTAGGTATACGTCGGATAATAAGGCTGAGTCGTGAGTACAGGCAGGCGAATGGATGGTTCCAGAAAGGAGATAACCCCCGTAACCGTTCCCTGGTTGGTAAGACTTCCGCTCGTGGTCACATTTCCGGTAACTGTAGATGCCGGAGAAAGGGTAACCTGCTGATTGGCATGGATATTTCCCTGAATGACGCTCCCATCTCTTATATCCAGAGACTCTTCTGAGAGCATCACAAAGGGTTTCAGGACAACTTCGGCCTCTATTTCTGTCTGAGCGGAGGTTCGAAATCCCGGGACGGTTCCTTTACCGGCCAGGATAATCTGATAAAGGAAGGGCGAGAGTGCAGGTCGATAATAACCATTTCCATCATTGGTGCCATCATAGAACTTAACCGAATATAATCCCACGTTCGTTCCGATAGGAAGGGTATCATTGAGATCCGTACGATAGTCTGGATTTGTTCTTAATTTAGCCAGTCCTTCGGCCAAAGCACTTTCGGCCAGATAAAGAGACTGCATAGATCGGACCTCCAAATCTGAAAGGGTCGTCTCGGTAAAGGAAAGTAACAGCAGGGAGATACCTAGAAGGTAAAGAATCGAAACCATGAATAAGGTTATGATTAAAACACTCCCCCTGGGACTTTGTATTTCCATGAATGAGAATCCTTTTCCTAAAAAATTTTGGCTTAGAGTTTAGAGGATTCATTTCTAAGAAATCAAGAAAAATTTAAAATGATCCTACCGCTTTGTATTGGTATTATTCCTTTGTCTGGATTCTCCGGGTCTCCACGATTTCTTCTTTTAAAGGATCCGGGGTGGATAGTAAATAGACCGCAAAGGTTGCCAGCCAGTGTTCTCCTGCATAGTAGCCACTGATAACGTGGGCAAGGGCTTCTTGGGCGTGTTGAAGGGCTGCACAGGCGAGGATTTCCCGTGCCGGATCGTCTACTGCTAAGGCCGAAGCGATACTTCGCATATTCCAGGCCCGGCTGAGGTTCAACCCATCCAGATGGATAATTCTAGGATCACTTCTGTCTATCCCTTTTACAGGTTCCAGCAAAGTTCTGGGTTCTCCCTTCCTCAAGGTCGGTAAGAAAGGATGAAACCAATCTTTAAATCTATCGGGTTCTAATACCCGACGCATGAGATCGGCTTCCATTAAACAGGGGGACAGAAAGTCTTCTCCGCCCGGTTCCCAGGCAGCCGGATAGGTCTTATCCGCCAAAAAGTAGGTCAGGCTCCGCTCCACCACCAGGTTTTCCAGTTCTGAATGACCTGTGGTCCTGGCATAATCCAGAGCAAAGGCAAGACCAAAAGCCGTATTCGAATGAACACCGGTACGCATGGGATAGAGGAGTCGGGGGAGAAAGTCAAGATAACGTAAGATTATTACCTGGGTCAGTGGATCCAGGTTTCTGGACCAGTTTTTACCATCTGAATCGTCCCAGTTATAAAGCTCTTCTGCAAGTTTTAATAACCAGGCCCATCCATACGTGCGTTCAAAGGATTTATGATGAGGTTGTTGAAAATAATCCACTTCCACCGAAATATTTTCAGCGGTTAAATGTTCGTTGAGTACCCAACGAATCTGTCCGGCTTCCGGCAATTCAGGAAATAGGCGTAGAAGGCGTACCAGCAACCAATGTCCGTGTACAGATGAATGCCAGTCAAAACAACCATAGAAGGCGGGATGTAAGGCTTTTGGAGTCTTTATCTCCCGGTCCTCATTTGCCACATGACCGAAATAGTGGGGATATTCCCTACGAATCCCCTTCAAAACCAGTTGAGCAAAACACGAGGCTGTTTCCTGGCGAAGGGTCCATGTCCCCTCGAATCGGATTAAAGAAGGCTCGTTCATATTTTTTTCAAAAGAATTTTTGTTATTTTTAACTTTTCAGAATTTTTTAATCTAAGGTTCTACGATATGAAGGACCCTTTAACAGGGTTCCCGGGCTTATTTCCACAAAAGTAATTTTAAAGAGGTTAACTTATCCTTTTTATAAAGGTTTGTCAATAATCTATGGTTCTTTTATCCCAGGTTGAAGGACTTTTGAGAGGAAGCGGGCTGGTTTTTAAAATTAAAGGCAGGTTTAAATCCGTCGGCTTTTACAGTGGGCCAGGAGTTTTGTACAGGCATAGACAGTACGGGTATGGGTCATGGGAAGTCCCAGACGTTCTCCCAATTCAACTACCGCTCCGACAATAGCTTCCAGCTCCAGGGGTCGTCCGGCTTCCAGGTCCTGGAGCATGGAGGTTTTGTGCTCCCCAACTTTTTCAGCCCCTGCCATTCTCTGCTCGATGGAAATGGGCAATTCGAGTCCAAGTCTGGTGGCCACAGCTTCTGCTTCCCTCATGATGTGGCGGACCAGAGCCGAAACCTCCGGATCACGAACCATTTGGACCAGTGTGGCACCGGTCAGGGCACTGATGGGATTAAACGCCACGTTACCTAGGAGTTTAACCCAAATTTCGTGGCGAATATGGGTTGTAACAGGGCATCGAAAGCCTGCCTGGATCAATGCTTCTGCGATCTTACGACATCTATCGGAGCGTGTACCGTCGGGTTCACCCAGGGAGATACGGTTACCTTCGATATGTCGGATTACCCCGGGTTGGATGATCTCGGTTGAAAAATAAACGATGGAACCGACCACCCGGTGGGGTTCAATGGCAGAAGAGATGACACCACCCGGGTCCACCCGCTCCAACCGAAGTCCCTCAAACTCACCGCCGTGATGCTGAAAATACCACCAGGGAATGCCATTTTGGGTACTGACTACGACTGTATCCGGACCCAGCAGGGGATGCAATCTGGGTGCCAGTTCCGGCAGACTGTGGGCTTTGACCCCGAGGATAATCACATCAACCGGACCCAGGGTTTCCAGATTATCTGTTACTCCAGGCCTCACTTCAAAGTCCCCCTCTGGGCTTTTAACCCGGACTCCATGCTCCTGCATGGCACGAACGTGAGCCCCCCGGGCAAATAACGTAACGTCCAGACCCACCCGGGCCATACGGGCTCCCATATATGCGCCAATGGCGCCTGCACCGGCAATGACAAATTTCATTTACTTAGTACTTTTAACTGTTCTGCCCTCATCCCCCCCAACCCCCTTCTCCTGAGGCTTCGGGAGAGGCGGCCCGGAGATCTTCCCACTCCCCTTTCCGCCCCCACCCCTTCCCTCCCCGTCCACGGGGAGGGAGAAGAGGGAGGGAGCCGAGGGTGAGGGAGAATCACCCAGAATTAACTTTACAAAGTATACTACCTTGTAAAGTTAGTTTTAATATACCTTAAAAACCCCGTTAGGAGGGATCTATTTGTAGCAAAACAGATTCCCAGCCTTATGAGAGGAAGCTCCACCAGGAGCGACCGATTCGGAACAGATCCAACCCACATTGCTGCTGGAGGAGTCAAACGAGACGTTTGGGGGTCCAAACAGTCAGCTCCTGATGGAGCTTTTAAGGATTTATCAAGATTAACTTTACAGCATAGAGGTAAAGTTATTTTTGATTTCCTGAAAAAGCTTCGGCAACCGCACGGCGTTGGATCTTTCCAGTTGCGGTCCGCGGGATCGAATCTACAAGGTATATCTTCTTAGGGCACTTGAAGTCGGCCAGGCGATCCTGGCAATACCTCAGGAGATCCGATTCACTTACCTGCTGTTGCAAAACTACGGCGGCTGCGACTTCCTCACCCCACGTTGGGTGGGGAACCCCAAAGCATACGGCTTCTGTCACAGCCGGATGCGTCAGCAAAACCTCGTCAATCTCACGGGGAGAGATTTTCTCTCCTCCCCGGTTAATTAATTCTTTAATCCTTCCAATAAGCCGTAAATAACCGTCTCCATCGAGAACCCCTTGATCTCCGGTGCGAAACCATCGGTTTACAAAAGAACTTATATTGGCCTCCGGATTGTTCTCGTATCCCTGAATGACGTTAGCTCCCTGAATAACCACTTCTCCGGGTTGACCCGGTTCCAGGAGTTGTCCGGTAGAATCCATAATACCGATTTGAACGCCGGTTCCCCGTCCTACGGTACCCGGTTTACGGATACCCGGAGGAAGTGGATTTGAAGCCATCTGATGGGCAGCTTCCGTCATACCGTAGGCTTCAAGTACGGGAACCTCGAAGATTTCCTCCATCCTTTGCATCAGTTCGGGTGAAAGGGGAGCACTGCAAGATCGAATAAATCGCAAAGATTCTGTACCGGCGGGTTTTTCGGACCCTTTTCCGGTGCGGGCTAAGAGAAGTTGATGGATCGTAGGAACTGCAGAATACCAGGTAACCCTATGATCTCGAACGATGCGCCAGAACGAAAGAGGATTAAACCGGGCCGGGACAACCACCGTACCACCGGAAAGTAAGGTTGACAGAACCGAAGCAACCAGTCCGTGAACGTGGAAGAGTGGCATTACGCAGAGGGACACATCGTCAGGATTTAGCTTATAGGTATTCACGATATTCCGGGCAGAAACGGCCAGATTGAAATGTCGGAGAGGCACCCGTTTGGGTCGTCCCGTGCTTCCGCTGGTATGTAGGACAAGGGCTATATCTTCGGGATAGGGTTCCAATCTGGGACTATGACGGGCAGGGTGCCCACGCTCCGGAGTAGAAAGCCGGACCAGACCATCGGAATCGATTTCTACGGTCAAAACAGGAATTCGCTCACCTGCAGCGCGTCGGGCTTCGTCTCCACCCTCAGGAGGAATGACCAGAACCCGGGCTGCCGTATCCTCCAGGTAGAAGCAGAATTCTTCATAACGGTAACCGGGATTTAAGGGAGCGGCGGTACCGACAAAGGAGGCTGCAAGAAAACATACAATGGCCGGGAGTCCGTTGGGTAAAGCAAGGGCTATACGATCACCCGGATAAATTCCGGCCTTTGCAAAGGTATGGGCTATAGACATAACCTGAGCCCGCAGTGAATCGTAGGTAATTCGAATTCCGGTCTCAGGTAAAACGACAGCAACCTTCTCACCGGGAGCAGATTCGAGCAACTCTAACAGGCTGGAACGCTCCCTGTGAGCTTTAGAAAATTTTGTATTACCCTCAGGGGAAATTGAATTCATGGTGACAACCTCGATGAAATAAAAATATTCTTTTAATTAACCCCAACTCGACCCGAATGCAAGACGACGCTTTGAAGGAAAAGGGTAGATTTTTTGATCCTGAACAAAAAGCCGTATTCAAACTTTATCATATTATATCGACATAGTTTATTTGTCAAATATTCTAATTTTTAAGTAACCCTCACCCCTGGCCCCCTCCCTCTTCTCCCTCCCCGTGGACGGCTTATCTTTACCCACATTTTTCGATTTGGGAGGATGGGTTCAAAACGGTTAGTAGTTAGTAGGTCAACCGTCCCGGTTGACCCACCTTGCAA
This sequence comes from Candidatus Limnocylindrales bacterium, assembly GCA_035559535.1. Taxonomy (NCBI): domain Bacteria; kingdom Bacillati; phylum Chloroflexota; class Candidatus Limnocylindria; order Candidatus Limnocylindrales; species Candidatus Limnocylindrales bacterium. The sequence goes on along the minus strand of DATMBG010000026.1, from coordinate 122,502 downwards.
AAAGAGGGATCTTTCCCTCACGAAGGAGATTCAATGCATTTCGCTACTCAACCAGCAAGATAGCTAAACCAGTTATTAATCCCCTGAAATGAAAAAATGTGGGTAATGGTTAGTGAGGGGGGATGGGGGGGGGGTTCTTCTTCCACCTATTAAATTATTAGAAAACCTTTGACAAAGCTCCCTATATTTATTAACCTATATCTACTTTACCGGGAGAATATTACCTGTTTACTGTGAGAATATTACCTGAAGGTTCGAAGGAACTCCATGGAATTGTTATGTAAGGAGGACCCAGGCTATCCCCAAGTTCCTCCTTCCCACGTCGGGAAGGGGGTTAGGGGAGCATAGGGGCCAGGATAAGGATAAAAAGCTCCATCCAGGGCGAACCGTGGGTAGCCCCCCGACTTGCGTCGGGGTTTCAGTCATCCAGAAGTTTTTTCAAGTTTCGGAGCAGCAGCCTGTTAAACAGGTCGTCCCGCTGGGGCTAACCTAATTGTCAACCGGGGACGGTTAATCTACTTATCCTGGGACGGTTAATCTACTTATCCTGGCGCGTGGGGGGGGTCAGGTGAGAAAAAAACTGCTCCTGAAATAGGAATCTTCTATGAGCGAGAATAAGCCAGAGGCGGTTCAGGACTGGCCGAACAGTAATGAATTTTGGAAAAACAAACGTGTTGTTGTGACCGGTGGTGCCGGATTTTTGGGTACCTTTGTAGTTAAAAAGCTTAGGGAACGGAGAGCGGCGGAGATTTTCGTTCCCCGGAGTAAGGATTATGATTTGAGGGATTTAACTACCATTCGGCGTTTATTTACCCAGGTCCGACCCCATATAGTTATTCATCTGGCCGCAAGGGTAGGAGGTATCGGGGCCAATCAAGCCCATCCGGCGGAGTTTTTCTATGACAACCTGATAATGGGTGTACAACTCCTGCACGAGGCCTGGCGGGCCGGTATAAGTAAGTTTGTAGCCATCGGTACCGTATGTGCCTATCCCAAGTATACGCCGGTACCTTTTAAAGAAGAAGATCTATGGAATGGCTATCCCGAGGAAACCAATGCTCCTTACGGCCTGGCCAAGAAGATGCTCCTGGTTCAAAGTCAGGCTTACCGTCGGCAATATGGTTTCAACTCCATCTTTTTGTTACCGGCTAATCTTTACGGACCTGGAGATAATTTTGACCTGGAGTCCTCCCATGTAATTCCGGCCCTTATTCGGAAATTCATTGAGGCCGGGGAGCTTGCTAAGTCGGCTACAGAAAGTACCGGCCGGCAAGATACAGTTATTCCCATCGTTACGGTCTGGGGAGATGGTTCGCCCACCCGTGAGTTTCTCTATGTAGAGGATGCTGCAGAGGGTATTTTGCTGGCGACCGAGCGTTATAACGACAGTCAGCCGGTGAACCTGGGGAGTGCCTTCGAGATCAGTATTAAAGAGTTGGTAGAAACCATTGGCCGACTGATGGGGTTTGAGGGGAGGATTGTATGGGATACTACGAAACCGAATGGACAACCCCGGCGCAAGCTGGATATTGGTCGAGCCGAACAACTCTTTGGCTTCAGAGCTTCGACACCCTTCGAAGAAGGTCTGCGTCGGACCATTCAGTGGTATCAATCTATTCTCAGTTCAAAGGATCAAAAAACCGGGGTGGCCCGGGGTGAAACCCGAAAAGAGCAAAGAGTTAAATCGACGTAAGCCAACAAAACCCTTGACAGGATTTCCGTTTTTTGTTAATTATAGCACACCTGGTAGAGAAGGAAATCTTTATGAAGGGATAATCCTATCTTTTTAAGCAAAAAAACTACAGGGAAAAACTATGGCCGAAGTAAGTGAAAAATTCATTGTAAAAACAGACGTAGAAGAGGCAGATGAAACGAGTTTAATGGATTATTTGAAGGTACTCTGGAAGTGGAAGTATTTGATTATAGGGGGAACCCTGCTTTGTATGATCTTAGCAGCGATAATAAGTCTTCTGATGCCCAAAGTGTATCGAGCAACAGCCCTTCTTCTTATCACAGATCCGAAGATCGGGGGCAATGTGGGAGTCCGGCTTCCTCCTATCGAAACGTATGTAGGGATCATCAAAAGTCAAACGGTTGCTAAAGAAATTCTTGAGAAATTTAGTTTAGATAAACCCCCTTATAATTTAACTCTTGAAAGTCTGATGGATGGAATGATATCGGTAGTACCCCTTAGAGGTACCAATCTGATTCGTATTAACGTAGAGTATACAAACCCTGAAAAGGCCCGAGACATAGCCAATATGGTAGCGGTTTCGGCTGTGGAACTGAATAAAGCTCTCAATGAAGATGAAACGGTTAAGTCCAGGGATTTTCTCAAAACTCAACTGGATGAGGCAAGTGAGGCGCTGGCCAAAGCCGAGCAGGAGCTACTGGCTTTTAAAGAAACTTCAGAAATCGATAAATTAAGAAAAGAAGTTGAAATCCTTCTGAAAGGGAAGGAAAGGCTCGAGCTGGAACTTCTGGAAATCAATCAGATAATTGAGGAACAAAATACAGTCGTGGACGTATTGGGTAAGAAGCTGGGAAATGAAAAGAAGATTCTGGTGCTTTCCCGATCCATATCCAACGATTCGATAATGAAGGACGTAGTCCAGGAAGTTTCGAAGCTACCGCCCCTGGATTTGTTGGGGATTCAGGCAAAAGATGAACAGGTAAATCCTCTATACCAGGAACTGGAGCCCAAGCTGGTGGAAGCCCTTTCCGGCCTGGAAGGTTTGAAGGTCAGGAAAGCAGTTCTGGCCAGAGATCTGGAAGCCAATGGAAAGCGGCTGACCGATTTACAGAAGGACTTAGCCCAAAGGGAGATAAAATTAGAGAATCTAACCAGGACGTATGAGTTAGCTAAGGAAGTTTATAAGTCGTTAAAACAAAGGTTTGAAGAAGCTCGAATCCAGGTTGCCTCCAAAACCCAGGAATTAAAGGTCGTAGACTCGGCGGTTATACCTGAAAATCCTATTAAACCCAACAGGAAAATGAATGTACTTACTGCAGGAGCCGTTGCACTCTTGGGTTTGGTAATACTTGCTTTTCTTCTGGAGTATATCTCCCGCTATAGAGTTAAACCGTCTATTCAGACTACCTTAGATTCCTCTTTACCGTAAGGGGTATTTTTGTGACGATATCCCGGGTTCTTTTGACACGCTGGCGACAATTTACAACCGGTACGGTCAATCGAGAGATCGTCGGTGCAGCTCTAACCATTGGCCTGATTACGTCACTGGTTAAGGTAATAAGTTTTTTTAAAGAGACCATCCTGGCCAGTGTATTTGGTATAACGACAGATCTAGATGCCTTTATTTTTGCCTTTACCGTTGTAAGTTTTTTTCTAGATCTTTTACTAAATGCTTTCCAATCCTCCTTTATTCCTGTATTTGCTCAGATTGAAAATCGAGGTATTCCACTTTATGCTCAACGCTTTTTGGCAAATACGGTTACATTTCTTTTGATTGGGATAGTTGGGGTGATTATCCTCTTTATAGGGGTACTCCCACAGATGTTAAGGATAATAGCTTACGGTTTTTCACCGGAAAAGCAGGCCTTGACCCTCTCCCTGATTTGGGGGCTTATCCCCTATTTTTTCTTGAGAGGTCTAAGTACTTTATGTCATGGAGTACTTCAGGCGGGAAAGCGTTTTGGGTTTAGCAGCCTGGTTCCTGTCTTTACACCCCTCGTGACCATCTTTCTTTTACTTTTATCAGGTTCGAGCTGGGGGGTGAGAGTTTTAGTCTGGGCCACGGTTATAGGAGCAGGCATAGAGCTTAGTGTCTTACAGTTTGCTTTAGCACGAAGAGGTTATAGTCTCAGGCTGAACTGGGAACCGATCAACTCAGATCTGCGGCGGGTATTCCTCCAAACGGGGGCATTAATGGGAGGAACTCTTATGATGGGTAGTACTGCGCTGGTCGATCAGGCAATGGCCTCTGGTCTGGATGCGGGTTCTATTGCCGGACTTAATTTCGGTAATAAAATTCCCTCTCTTTTAACCAATATAACGGCCACTGCCCTAGCTACGGCTATTCTACCTTATTTCTCGGAAATGGTTGCCCGACAAGATTGGGAAGGTTGCCGACATACTTTAAAGCGATACACCCAACTCTTATTACTCACCAGTGTTCCTCTTGTAACAGTCCTTATTCTGATTTCAGAACCTTTAGTACGTCTTATCTTTCAGCGTGGGGCATTCGATGCCCAGGCGGCACATTTGGTGGCCGGAATTCAGCGAGCTTATTTACTTCAGGCTCCCAGTTATCTTATAGGTATTCTGGCCGTCAGGCTCATCTCGGCAATGGGAAAAAACCAAATCCTTACCTTTGTAACAGGTGTTAACATGGTTTTGAATGTGATCCTCAACTGGTGGTTTATGCAGATCTGGGGAGTCTATGGAATTGCCCTATCCACCTCAACAGTCTATTTAGTTTCAACGATTCTTTGTATGGGTTTCGCTACAAGGTTGTTAAAGTAAAGAGGATGTTTTTTCATCTTCTAATAGTCAGGCGTAAATTAGTATCTGTTTGTTTTATCGTGAAGTATTATAAGTGAAAGGATTATGGAGACTGTCGATTGCAACTTATGCGGATCAGCTAAATTGAAATTTGTTTATAGTATGCCGGACAGGCATTTTTTCCCCAATGAAAGATTTAACGTGGTAGAGTGCAAAGGGTGCGGTCTTGGATTTGTAAATCCAAGACCAAGCTTTGAGGAAATAAACCGTTATTACCCAGCCGAGTTTTATGAGTATTTTACCACAGATTTAGCTTTTCATAAGAAAAGATATCAGGAAGAAAGCAAATATTTGCTGGATGTTAAAAAGGGAAAAGATCGTCCACGTCTTTTGGATATAGGGTGTGCAAACGGTGACTTTGCAAGGTACATGGCCACCCAGGGATGGGAAGTTGAAGGAGTTGAAATCTCTGCTAATTCTCAACCTATTCACGATTTTCCGGTATATCGAATACCCTTTGATCAACTCGAGGGGAAATGTGCGCGGTATGATGCCGTAACGGCATGGGCTGTTTTAGAACATGTACACAATCCTATGGCCTATTTTAGAAAAGCGAGTGAGGTCTTAAAATCGGATGGGATTTTTGTTTTTTTGGTTACAAATTTTAAAAGCTTATCATCTAGAAGGCTTTTCGGTGAAGATGTCCCTCGTCATTTATACTTTTTTACAAGGGATACAATTCAACGTTATATGGAGATAGTTGGGATGGAGCTTATAGCCGAAGATTATAGGAATAATATATACGGGATGGCTCCCAGGGGATGGCTTTATTATTTAATAACGCGATTGGTGAAGCGTCGGGATTTTACTTGGGAAGATATGCCACCTAGCTTCTCTCAGTATTTGAACAGGAATAAACTGGAAAAAAATATTTTTTCGATATTTCGTTATGCCTTAACTCATCCTATAGATATATTGGACCGTGCCTTAGTACCTCTATTGGAATGCTATCAGATATGGACAAAAACCTACGGCATTGTTACTTACACTGCAAGAAAAAAATGAAGGATTAATCGTTCTGAACTTTATGGAAAGGATCGATAGAGTTAGCAAAGAATACTGGGACTCAGGATGGGAAGTTCTAGAATTGCCTCCTGCTATAGATTTTGAGCGAGGACTTCTAAAAAATCCTATTCCCAGACGATTTCATGAATTTTTTACTCAAATCTTTTCGGGACTTAGAACTTCTGAAAGTAGCCTTTTAGAGATAGGATGTGCAGCCTCGGTATGGTTACCTTATTTCGCTAAGGAGTTTGGTTTTCAAATTTTTGGTATTGATTACTCAGAAAAGGGATGTTGTTTGACAGAGAGGATACTGGATAGAGAGAAAGTAAAAGGAACGATTATATGTGCTGATTTTTTTAATCCGCCAAAGGAAATGATAGAAGTTTTTGATGTAGTTATTTCTTTTGGGGTTGCAGAACACTTCACACCTACGGAAAGGGTCTTAGCCGCTTTTGCTCGATTCCTTAAATCCGGAGGGATTATGATCACGCTGATACCTAATATGATAGGAAGTGTTGGGTTTATTCAAAAATGGTTAAATAAGCCAATTTATGATATTCACGTTCTGCTTTCGTGTACTGAACTAGCTAAAGCCCATGAGAAAAGTGGGCTGTCTGTAATTTCCTGTCGGTATTTTATTTCAACAGATTTTAGCGTGGTCAATTTAAATGGTCTTTCTAGAAATATCTCCTTTCAACTTAAAAGAGTGCTATTAAGAACCCTGATCTGGTTCTCAAAAGGAATTTGGTTATTTGAAAATGTGGTATCAGAATTACCTGCAACCCAACTTTTGTCACCTTACATGGTCTGTACTTCAAAAAAATAGATTGAACGAGAGATTAAGCGGGAATCCCCACTTTATGGGCGCACGTTTAAGCACCTTCGAAGCAGTTCCCATAGATGATTTTACTGCAGATGTTGTTCTTTTAATTGAAACGATTGAACACCTGGATGACAAAGCATTGCAGAGCATTTTACATGAAATACTACTTATCACGAAACGCGGGGGCTACATTGCGGTTACAACTCCTAATGAAGAGAATCTTGCTGAACACCAGGTTATATGCCCCAACTGTGGTTGTGTATTCCATACCGTGCAACATATGCGTTCCTTTTCTGCAGATTCCCTAAGCCAGGTGATGCAAGTAGCTGGATTTACTGAAATTGTTTGTCGTCCAACTTTATTCTCTCGTTATCCCAAATTATTCAGGCTTCTACATCGGGTAAAGTATAAATTAAAAGAAAAAAAATTTCCTCATTTGCTATACATTGGACAAAAATTAGTAGATGAGGAAGCCTTAAAATTATTTAATTTAGCAAATCGATAGGCCTCAAATAAACAACTAACATAAATAAATATGGTAGGGAAAAGAATTCTTTTTCACATTCATGCCTTAAGAACCGGTGGAGCAGAGCGCCAGCTCGCCCTGTTGGTAAAGGGTCTCGTAGCCAGGGATGTTGAGCCTCATGTGGTGACTCTTTATCCCGGGGGTTCGTTCTGGGAGAAACTGAGGACATGGGGAAAAGTCCATCTTATTAGTCTGAACCGAAAAAGTAAATGGGATTTTTCGGTCATTCCTCGGTTAGCAAAATATATCAAAACAAACAATATAGATCTTATTCAAGGTTGGATGCCACCGGCCAATACCTTTGCGGTCATAGCCGGGCTAATAACCTGGCGGCCTGTAGTTATGGGTGTCCGTGCCTCTAACGCGGGTTATCCAACTCTTCGTAGCAAGTTATATCTACATACGGATGGCCTGCTAGGTCGTTGGATGGCTCGAGCGATAGTTTGCAACTCCGAACGAGGTCGGCTTTACCACGTTGGTATTGGCTATCCAAAAAATAAATTACTTGTAATTCCTAATGGAATTGATATACCCGAGGATTATAAGTTCCCCCCACCTTTGGCTCATGAGCCCCCCTGGCATATAGGAATGCTGGCACGTTTCGATCCCATGAAAGACCATCCTACCATGTTTCAGGCTCTGCGCATTCTCTTGGATCATGGAGAGAAAGTGATACTTCACCTATATGGAGATGGACCGGTAGATTACCGCACAGAACTTATGATCCTGGCAAAAAACCTTGGAATCTCCGAATGTGTGAAATGGTATGGGCCGGTGGAGGATATCTGGTCAGTTCTGGCTGATATGGATATTCTTGCCTCCTCCTCTTATGGAGAAGGAATGTCTAATGCTTTACTTGAAGGAATGGCAGCAGGACGGATAATAGTGGCGACAGATGTTGGAGATGCCAGAGCTTTGCTTGGAGGTTCCCATGGTCTTTGCGGTTACCTTGTTCCTGCCAAAAATCCAGAAGCTTTAGCCTTCGCCATCAAAAAGGCATTGAAAAATCCAGAAAAGGCCCGGCAATACGCTCAACGGGCCCAAAGTATCGTTAGAGAGTATTACGATAAGACGATTATGATTGAACGTTATCATCACCTATACGATCAGATTTTATCAGGTTAAACGACCATAGGATAATCCCAGAAGGATGGAAGAAAATGAAGCTGCAGTTATTGGAGTTCTTAGTTTGTTCAGATTGTAACAGGTCCCTTGATTTAAGCGGTAATACCTGTAGGGAGGGTGAAGAGTTGGTAAAAGGAACCCTAACCTGCAGGGGTTGTAAGCGCTGTTTCCCCGTATTAAAGGGTGTGCCACGTTTTGTTCCTGATACGAATTATGCGGATTCTTTTGGATTGCAATGGAATCGGTTTGCAACGACCCAGCAAGATAGCCTGAACCGTACAGAAATTTTCAGGGGGCGTTGGAATCGAATTATTGGGGAAGGACCGGAAGTTACGAAGGGGAAAGTAGTCTTAGATGCCGGGTGTGGTGCGGGACCTTTTATAGAGCTGATCTCAGACTACGCCCAGGAAATTCTTGCCGTCGATCTATCTTCCGCTGTGGATGCCTGTTATGAATTACATGGAAAAAAGTCGAATGTACATGTTATTCAAGGGGACCTCTTTCATCTTCCACTTCGTGACGGGATTGCAGATCTTATCTATGCCATCGGTGTGCTTCAGCACACCCCAGATCCTTTAAGAGCCTTTATGGGTATTTTATCAAAGGCAAAGCCTGGGGGGATGGTGATCATCTGGAATTATCCTTATCGTTGGTGGCGATGGCTGACACCGCGTGCCTGGTGGAGGATGTGGGTTTCGCGGTTATCACCCAGAACCACTTATGATTTTATCCGTATTTATACCCCTATAGCTTTAGGGTTGCGCAGATTGGCAAGAAAAGTACCGGTTGTCGGGAGAAAACTACAAAAGATTATCTTTGTTTGTGATTATGAAGAAATTTACCCGGAACTTAGCGAGGTTCAGCTTTACGAATGGGCATTGCTGGACACTTATGATTCTCTTGCTACCCGCTATGAGAATTGCTTACCCGATGAAGCTTACATAGAGATAGCAACTAAATCAGGCTTCACCCTTTATAGCCGGGGAATCGATGGTAAAGGGCCGGTCTTACGTTTTCAACGTAATTAGGAGTATTTTTATGTGCGGCATCACAGGTTATTGGGCCAGGGAAGGACAATCAGAAGACAAATTCTGGGAGGACCTTCCCCGGGCAGTTACTAGCCTTCATCATCGCGGGCCTGATGACAAAGGACTTTGGAGAAATTCCCAGGGTGTTGGATTAGGGCATACCCGTTTATCTATTCTAGATTTATCAGAACGCGGTCACCAACCCATGGTAAGTCAGGATGGTCAGATCGCTATGGTTTTCAATGGAGAGGTTTACAACTTTCGTGAAATACGTAAAGATCTGGAAGCTAAGGGGTATACCTTTTGTGGGAGTGGTGACTCAGAGGTAGTATTGGCCGCGTTTTGTGAATGGAGAGAAAAAGCCGTTGAGCGCTTCATCGGTATGTTTGCCATTGCCTTTTGGGATGGGAAAAATCAAAAGTTATACCTATTTCGGGATCGCCTGGGGGTCAAACCCCTGTACTATGGCTGGGATGGGCGGAATTTTTGGTTTGGTTCCGAGCTGAAAGCTTTACGTGCTTTTCGCCACTGGCAGCCAGATATAGACCGACAGGCTCTTGGTGAATTCTTCCAATATGGATACATCAGCGATCCAAGAAGTATTTACCGGCAGGTTCGTAAACTCCCGCCGGGCCACTGGCTGATATTGAGAAAAACCGGGGAACCTATCGTTCAGCCATACTGGTCTGTACTGGATGCTCTGGATAATCCCCTTCGGGGTCCTGAGAAAGAACTGGAAAATCAGTTGGAATCCCTTCTGATCGATGCCTTTCGCTACCGCCTGGTTTCAGACGTGCCCGTAGGGGTTTTCCTTTCGGGAGGAATTGACTCGTCCACGGTTACAGCCATTTTGCAGCGCCACTCCGGCCAGTCTATTCATACCTTTACCATCGGCTTTAAAGAAAATCAATTCGATGAATCCCCATGGGCACGGCGTGTAGCAGAGCACCTGGGAACCCACCATACCGAATATTTACTTTCTGTGGATCAAGCCAAGGATATTCTCCCCCGGTGGGCTACCCTGTATGATGAACCTTTTGGAGATTCGTCTGGAATTCCCACATGGCTGGTATCTAAGGTGGCCCGGGAGCAGGTAAAAGTCGCCCTATCGGCGGATGGAGGAGATGAACTGTTCGGAGGGTATACCAGTTATGATTTCATACCCAGAAAAGTTGCCACCTTGCAACGGATTCCCGGCTGGCTATGGAATATGGTAGGAACCCCGTTGAAGGTTATACCAAGGGATGTTCTGATTTTATTAGGTCGGATTTTACCGGCGGGCAAAGGTTATAAAATGATCGACCGCCTGATTAAGCTGAAATATATACTTCCTACCCTGGATCCTGCTCAATTTTTCGATTTAGCCTCATCCCATTGGATAGTACCTGAGATTGATGACCTGATAGGAGGTTATTCTCCCCAAAGACACTTGTTGGACGTTTATACCGGTTCTTATGAAGAACAAATGATGTTGTGGGATCTTCATTATTACCTGCCTGCCGATATTCTTACTAAAGTAGATAGGGCCAGTATGGCCGTAAGCCTGGAAGGACGGGAGCCTTTGTTAGACCATCGGTTGGTAGAATTTGCTTTTCGTCTCCCTTTGAATTTACGCCGGGGTCATTTAGGCAGTAAGCACCTTCTGCGTAGAATTCTCTATAAATATGTCCCCCGTGAATTGGTGGATCGGCCTAAACAGGGTTTTGGTATTCCTCTCAGAGAATGGCTGCTAGGGGATCTCTTGGACCTTTTGGATTACTACCTGGATCCAATACGCATCCGCAATGCGGGAATTCTGAATCCAAAACTGGTTCAACGAACTGTTTATGAATTTAAAAGAGGGCATAGTATCGATGTAAATAGAATATGGCTCCTGTTGGTATTCGAAATGTGGCGGGAGAAATGGGCCTGAAAAAAGCCAAGAACCTTTTCCTTAACCTGGGTCTGTTTTTTATTGCATTATCTCTCACTTTGTTTTGTATCGAAGTCTATTTAACGCTCTTTGATAAACCCGAGTTAGTAGGTACCAGCGGCCCTAAATTTTTATATCGTTACCATCCCCAGGCAGGCTATGCATTGAATTACAACTTTTACTCCAAAGACATTGAAGTGACCGATAAAAATAATCATTGGGTAGCCACCTATACGAATAAATTCGGTTTTAGAAGCTGGAAAGATATCAAGGAAAAAAACGATATTCTGCGTGTGATGATGTTGGGGGATTCATTTACTTTCGGATATGGGGTGCGAGATTACGAAACCTTTTTTACTAGATCAGGGTAGAAGTATCTTTGTTACAAAACCTATAGGCAGAGTAAAAAATTTAAAAATTGAGCTTTATAGACCGTCGGGAACAAAGGCCTTTGCTTTAAGAGGGTTTACCTTCTATGGTGAGGTTTTATAAGAATCCACTTTGGGCAGCCATGGGACCTATTCCGGTTGTAGGTACGGGTAAAAATTTCTTACTGTTGTCCTCTTTATTATTAATTCTCATCGGTCTCAACAAGCACTTTGCCTGGGTTCCAGAAATCATCTTCCTGATCCCGATTCTCTTATTTATAGTCACCTCATTTATATCAGGTTCTCCTATCAGCAGGTTACTTTCTATTATCCTGGTAGTATTTACACCTTTTGAGTATTTAGCCTATATCATTCCGTTCTTATACATTCCCAGGGTTTTGCTTTCCCGGCATAACTCCAGATTGTCTAAATCTATAAAATTTTTTTTGTTGCTTTTACTTTGTTGGGTCCTCATCGACTGGGGAGTTAGTCAGGTCAGGGAGTTAAATTTACTCTCCTTAGTTTTATTTTTCATCACTTTTTTATCACCCTTTATAGTTATGGTAGGAATAAGTATGGAGAGAATATCCTGGAGAGAAGTAGAACTTTTATCACATGCTTTTATAAGGTTCTCCCTCCTTCAGCTCATTCCTGTTCTTGTCGGTCAGATCTTTCGTAAGGACTGGTTTCCTGGCGACTCAAACTTCGGATCTTTGAGATCTACTAACGAAATAGCATTGATCATGATTGTTGCCCTCACGGTCATTTTATTCGATCGAAGTCGAAGGATTTCAAATATAACTTCCTGGAGAGAAGGGGTATTAATTCCATCAATTGGATGTGCTTATCTCCTATTCGAAAGTGAAACTAAACATCTCTTGATTTCTTTGATTATTGCAGGATTTTTGTATATTATCATAAGAATTATCGCTTCAAAAAAACTACCCATAAAAACAAAGATCCTCTTTTCAGGTTCCCTGGTATTTGGAAGCCTCTTTATAGCTTTTATTACTCCGTATGTTGGAAATCTTTATATAAAATATCTAGTCGGGGATGAAAACAGAACCCTTCAGGATTACCTTGCAACATATACAGATCCTAACCATAAGTTAGTTTTTGCACAACGCATACTCTCAAGAGATTATCCATGGCTCATTGGGGCCGGTCCGGGAACCATTTCCTCAAAGGCTTCAAACAGTCGAGCTTCTGATACCATGTACAAGGAACAGGGGAGTCGATTATTCAACCTCGTTGAACCTTTCACGAGTAAACTGGCAAAGGAATATTATGTAGATTTATATGACGAGGAGTGGGCTGTCCAGGCACAATGGCGGAGCGCTGCTTTGACAAATCCCTTCTCTTCCCATCTGGCGATTATTGCAGAACTCGGAATCATGGGATGGTGGCTTGTGGCTTCCCTCTATCTTTCTATGGTGCTAAGTGCTGAGGGTTTGAAAACCGGGGATAGCAGGAAAGATTCTATTATTGTTGCAGGGCAGGTGTGCGCCCTGCTGATATTTGTAGCATCTCTTTTTGATACTTATATGGAAGTAGCTCAATTTATGTTGGTTACGATCCTGTTTGTAGGATTACCCTATGCAAGTTTAAAGCCTATGGTTTCTATACGAAGCCGGATTAAAGTAATAGAGAACAATATAGATGGGCAGTATGGAACAGTCTAATTTTGATCAATAAATCCCTGAGAGATGATCTCAGGCTATATCTGCTAAAATAACGACAATGAGAGAAGCTATAGATCCGGGGCCTTCAAGGGTATCTTCCATCCCCCATCGTAGAGTTTCAAAAAAATTCTTATATATTGGATTGTTACCGGTAGTAATGTTGGGAGGGATTTTATTTTTGCTATTTAACAGATGGGTTAATTCCTCTATTTACCTGTCTGGGGAATTCCTTCAGAGCGATTGGTCGGGAGGTATTGGGACAGGAGCTAAACAATTTGAATCCAGTCAGAATATCATCACAACCGCAGCCGGACATCTCCAACTTGCTGAAGGAGCTATAACGGGTGTATTAACCAGTCGGATTTTTGATGCAGGTAAACCGGCCGGCTTTGGGCGGGTTGAAATTACCGGAACCCAGGGATTAGTGAGTATTCCTGGAACCCACAATCTACTCCCCAATGCCAGTTTTGAGTGGGGACCTCAGGGGAGTTTGGAATACTGGGAGGCAACCGGTTCCGAAAATGGTTTTATAACTCATACTTTGGTGAGTGATCTACCCTTCCAGGCCAGCGCTGGGCATTGGGCTTACTTGGGCCAGAACAGTATTCAACCTTCTATTGCTCCTGTGGAGGTTGGTTTACGTACCAGCATACCCATTGCCGTTAACCCCTTTCTCACGTATGCGTTAAGTGTCGATTTTAGAACCCCCGATGGGCCATCAGGTACTTTAACCGGTAGTGTAATCGCTTATGATAAACTGGGGCAAGAAATTGGGAAAATTGTTGCTTTCACTCAGACTACAACATCAACAGAATGGCAGCGCTACACAGGTACGATCTCTTTTTCATCTATACCTTCTGAAGTAGCAACCGTACGTCCACAATTCATCTTCAATGCACCGATCATTATGCGTTTTATGTTAGATGCCATCCAATTCGAACCGGGAATAGCGACTCCCTTCCATGAAGGTTATGACCGATCCACCTTTGCCCTGTATGTTCGTACAGGTCCTACACCTACTCCGGATACCAGTTGGACACGCTGGCAAGAAGTAAGTACCTATGTGCCTACCGAACTCGGTCAGAAGCGATATTTACAATATCAAATTAAAATGACAAGGACCAACACTGAAGCTCCTTCTCCATTGGTTACACGAGTTCGAATTAAGTATATAACCCCATCGGTCTTGGATTGGCCGGTTATAGGACGAGACCTACAGAAGACAAGTTTTCAACCAGGATCTTCTGATATTACAAAACCCATGGTTCGCTGGCGAGTCTCTACGGGAGGCCGGTTGCGAAGTTCAGAAATGACCGACCTTGATGCCGATGGATTTCCGGAGTTTATTTTTTCTGAAGCCGGACGAATACGTGCAGTATCCATAAAGGATGGACGGGATCTATGGGTTTCTCCTTATCTCCAACCAGAGGTATCCCTGGTCCGTGTAATTGACGTAAACGGAGACAACCGGAAAGAAATTCTGGTGACCGCAACACCCCGGTTCACCTTTATAGTACTGGATGGACTGACTGGCCAAACTTTGTGTCACTTTGAAAACGGGTGGCTTCATGGTTATGATGCCGTTTGGAATACCTTCAAAGATGTTTCTGGAGATGGGATTACAGATTGGGTTTCCACAGCCTTTAATGGAACCAATTGGGTCACCTATATGTGGAGCTTTGCCAAAGGCTTTGGAGAGGGCGGTATATGTCATCCGGTCTGGCAAACCCCTCATCCGGGTTGGAATCACCATGCTACAGAAGCCGGGGATTTAGATGGAGATGGTCATAACGAAGTCGTTGTATTTGACCCACCCATCGTTAAGGTTCTGGATGGATCAACGGGTAAAATACTGGCAGAATATTCACAACCTGGAATTTACGGAGAATTAACCGAATTAGTTCTTCAAGATATGGATAACGATGGTTCTTTAGAAATTATTGCCCATTCCTGGAGTGGACGGGTTATTAATGGAGGTAATCTCTCTGTGCTGAAATACACAAAGAATCAGTTAACTCCCCTTTGGACTATCTCAAATGATACGACGTGGTATTATGAAAATACCCAAAAAATTGTAGATGCTTCCCACGATTGGAATGGAGATGGGTTCCCAGATGTGGTTTTTAATGTTTCGTTAAGAGATATGGTACAACATGTATATATTTATGATGGACAAAATGGTCATCTCATTAAGGATTTAATAAGATGTTGGGCCGTGGCCGGAGCTGATTTTGATGGAGATGGACAGATTGAGTTACTAACGGTTCTTAATAAACCGGTCAGAGCTTTACAGTTGCTGAAGTCGACGAATTCGAAATGGGAGAAGCGTTGGTCCTTGGAGGGCACATTGCTGGGAATCCTAAGGCTGGAAGAGGGAACTATCCCCTTGATTGGGTTATATCATCAAGGAAAACTCTGGATCTATCAGGATAAGAATAACGAGACTCCCCGGTTAGTAAAAACATTGCCTGTTGATGTACCCATATCCGGTTTATATATAACCGAAACAAATTCTGGAATCTTCCTGGGAGTTTCATACCAAAATGGTAAGGTTACCTTCTGGAATTGGGAGACAGGCCTTCAGCAGAGTGAGTTCCAGGTTGGAAATTGGGCAGCACCGGTTTGGGCTATACCGGAGAGACAAGCCAGAGCTACTCGCTTGATTTTTTGGAGCAGTACGGATCAGACCGCTCAAGTAAAGTTTCCCTCTCATACCTGGCGAGAAACTGTAGATCCCACATCCGTATCTAATAACCTTCTTTATCCGCTTTATTTAACTGATAATTTAAATTTACAGTATTTTACCCAACTAGGACCCCAAGAGAAATTGATTCGATCAGATACAGCCCAGGTATGGGAAACCCCGATACATTTAAAGGTACTGGGATACGGAAATTTTAATGGAAAAGGACGATTAGATATTTTTGGGTTAAGCCCTCTGGGATATATAGCCTTAGATGGGGATAACGGCAAGATTCTATGGACACGGGCTTTTTCTGCCTACTTCCCAAATGTATTGGCAATTAACGACTTGAATAATGATGGTTATGATGACATAATAGGAATCTGGGGCTATGCCATGAGCGGAATAGATGGAACCCTCTTTCGGCATTACCCCAGTCATGAAGATGCTCGTTTCTTTACTGTTAATTTAAATGAAGATCCTGAACCGGAGATTATCTCTGCAGCAGGAGGTTATCAAGTAGGAGTTTTTGCGCAGGATGGCCGCCTGCTGTGGTCACTCCCTTTAGCCGATGACGGCTATGAGACGACCGACATCCTGCCGACCTTTCTGGACGCAGACGGCGATCAGATAATGGATATAGCTATCCCCAATGCCAGTGGGCGATTACGGATCTTACGGGGGAAAGACGGAAAAGTCTTGCAGGATTTATTCCTAAGCCAGGGTAAAATCGTTTCCCCTGAAACCCAGAAACCGTCTGCCTTGAGCAATGCGGTCAGTACAGATATAAATGGAGATGGCCAGGTTGAAGTCCTGGTAGGGAGTGGAGACGGCTGGTTATATGCCATTCGGGCCAGGGATGGTCAGATTGTGTGGACCTATAATTTTGTTTATCCGATCCAGGACTTGATCCTGGCCGATGTAGATGGAGATGCACAGGTAGAAGTCATTGTCAGCGTTAGTGATGGTTACCTTTATGTAGTGGATCAAACTCCATAAGAGTCAAAGAGCCGGTTATACATATTAAAACCAATGCCATAAATTCAAAGGTTTTCTCTTACTCCGGGCTCTGGTAGAAGGATATTAAGAGAGGAAATTCCTACCGGAGAGGTTTCCACCTGCTCTTTTCCACCCTAGAAGGGAAAGAACCTGATTTTAACGTTTCTTCCCCTTGCGACAGTGGACAAAGTTGAAGGAGAAACCTTAACCTCGCACCAGCGTAGATTTTACTACCATTGATGCAAAACCTGGAAAGGTAGGCGAGGGAACTCCTTGAGTTATCGTCTAAACGCAGAATGAAAGTCTTACATGTGACCGGTGTATATCCCAGTCCAGAAAATCCCCATACGGGATCCTTTATTGGCTTCCAGGTTGATTCCCTTAGAAAAAAGGGCATACAGGCGGACGTTTGCGTTTTGAAGGGACGTGGTCTCAAAAAATACCTTGGGGGTATCTACCAGGTCAGAGAAAAGCTCAGATCGAAGGAGTATGATATTGTACACGCCCACTACATGTATGCAGGCTGGACAGCAAGGCTCGCCACAACCCTTCCTCTTGTTGTTTCCTATATGGGGAATGATGTTTTAGGCAATTGTGATGATTCAGGAAGATATACCCTGAGAACGATTCTAAGCCATCGTTTTTTGAGCAATTTACTGTCTATTTTATCCTCCTATAGTATTGCTAAATCCCATGAACTTGCAAACTGCTTAATAACCAAAAAAAAATCCGTGATACCCAATGGGATAGATCTGGAGATATTCCGGCCAAAGGAAGTAGACCGCCTGGAATTAAATCTCCCTGAAGAGAAGTTCTATATACTTTTTGCAGGTAGGAAGTCTGACCCGGTAAAACGTTATCCGTTGGCGAAAGCCGCTGTAGATTTGCTCAGACAGTCAATCTCTTCGGTTGAACTAATCACAGTAGAAGGAAAACCCCCTTCTATGGTTGCAGACTATCTAAATGCTGTGAATTGCCTGCTTTTAACCTCTGCCCATGAAGGGTCACCTAACATTGTGAAAGAAGCCTTAGCCTGCAATCTTCCGATTGTTGCAGTAGATGTGGGAGACATCCGTGAGCGTTTGGAAGGCGTAGAAAATTGTTACCTTGTTAAACATGATCCTGTTCATATCTCCTCGGCTCTTCAGAAAGTTTTACAGACTAACACCCGTTTAAGAAATGGTCGTAATAAAGTTCTGGCATTAAGTTTAGAAGCGGTAGCAGATAAAATTATTGAAATTTATAAAATAATTCTCAAAAGAACAGGGTAACCTCAACTATGTGTGGTATTGCAGGGGTATTCATCTTTAATTGGGCTCAGACCCTTAATCGGGAATTGCTGACCCGGATGTGTGATTGCATGACCCATAGGGGGCCTGATGATGAAGGCTTCTTTATCGATGAAACCCAAAAGGTGGGGCTTGGCCACAGACGACTGAGTATCATTGACCTGGCAACAGGTAAACAACCCATGTCCGATCAAGAAGGTAGAATTTGGATAGTGTTCAACGGAGAAATCTATAATTTCCGTGAATTGAGGAAAGAATTAGAGCAGAGAGGCCATATATTCCAGACAAAATCAGATACCGAGGCTATCATCTACCTATATAAAGAATATGGTGAAACCGCTTTTGCACGCTTGAATGGAATCTTTGCCTTTGCAATTTACGACCAACAAAAACATGTTCTCATATTGGCCAGAGACCACTTTGGGGTAAAACCAGTTTATTACACCATAAACAACGGAAAACTGCTGTTCGGATCTGAAATAAAAGCTATTTTTCAGGACCCTTCCATAGAAAAAGAACTGGATTATGAAGCCCTCCATAGCTTTCTTACCTTTCGATATAATCCTTCCCCCCAGACGCTTTTCAAAAATATCAAAAAATTGAGTCCTGGACACTATTTGAAACTAGATTTTCGAGGGAACCTGGAACTGAAATCTTATTGGGATTATATACCTATTCCCCACCCGAAGATCTCTGAAGCAGAGGCAATTCTGGAATACCAAAGATTGCTCGAAAATGCAATCAGACGTCAGATGATAAGCGATGTACCTGTGGGTTTGCTATTAAGTGGTGGTATTGATTCGGCTGTGGTAGGGTATCTCATGCAAAAAGAGGCTTCTGGCAGAATAAAGACTTTTACCATTGGATTTGAAGGTAAAGGGGATTACAATGAACTGCATAAAGCCCGACGTACAGCAGAATTGATCAATTCTGAACACTATGAGATCTGTTTATCACAAAAGGAATATTTAAATTTTTTTCCTCGCTCCTTTTATTACCTGGAGGAGCCTTTCGCTGTGACGTCAACCACAGCTTTATATTATGTTTCTAAACTTGCAGCAACCCATTTAAAGGTGGCATTGGCTGGTCAAGGTGCCGATGAACTATTAGCAGGGTATGCAAGGTATTTTGGAGAATACTACCTGAGTAAATATGCCCGATTCTTACGTTTACTTCCCCTCCTAACCCTGGTTCAAGTACTCCCACGCAATGAACGCCTGAAGCGTGCAGCGTTTGCCTGTCAGTTTGAAAATGAATTAGAAAGGTTCTTAGCGATTTATACCATCTTTACCCCTACTCAAAAAGCCCGATTATTCAACGAAGAGATCAAGAAGAGAGTAATCAATGTAGATCTGGGATTAGTCGAACGCTGGTACCAACAAACTTTTCATCTTAAAGATTCTCTTGCGAAGATTTTATATATCGATACCCGCATGTCTTTAGCCGATAACTTGCTTTTGTTGGGGGACAAAATGTCTATGGCAAATTCTTTAGAGATGCGTGTTCCTTTTTTAGATATAGAGCTGGTTAAGTTTCTAGAATCTCTGCCCTCCACCTTAAAGTTAAAGGGAAAAGTTCATAAATACCTTCATAAAATGGCCGTTAAAAAATGGCTTCCCCAGGAAATCATCCTCCGAAAAAAACAAGGATTTGCAACGCCTATGGATTTATGGTTACAAAATAATCTAGCCATAACTGCAAAAAAAATATTTAATAGTAAGGATTCAACTTGCAGGAACTACTTTAATATGGCATATATTAATCGACTTATTGACCTACATCAAAGTCGTAAACAAAATTACCAACGTCAGATTTTTGCCCTTTTGTCTTTCGAATTATGGCATAAGGTGTTTTTCGAAAATCGAATTTTAGATTTCGAGGAAATGGTTCCTGTAAAAAAGTCGAATAACCTGTCATAAGAATTTTATTTCAAAAAAGGGAAAAGATAAGGTTGATTTTATCATGGAGAAGAAACTTTGTCATGTATTCTTTGATGAATTTCCAAAAGACTCCAGAATTCGAAGATACACCAATACGCTGTTAGCCCATGAATTTAAAGTTTTTATTGTCTGTATTAAGGGGGATTCCAAAAAAATTTTAGAACATAATGGGAATATTAATATTTATCGGGTTCCCTTAAGGAAGAAAAGATCTTCCTTTATGAGAAGACTCTGGGAGTATTTTCTTTTTGAGGTTTTTAGTTTTTTGATTGTTTCTTATCTTTGCCTTCGACATCGGATAAGATTATTCCATGTGCATACTCTACCAGATTTTTTGGTATTTACTTGCTGGATCCCTAAAATTCTAGGCTCAAAAATCATCTTAGATTTCCATGAACTATTTCCCGAATTCATGTGTCAGCACAAACCCTCCACTCAGAACTCTTTTATCATGAAGATCTTGTATTTTCAAGAGAAGGCATCTTTTGGATTTGCGGATGAAGTGATAGTTTTTCATGATCTTGCCCGAGGGATATTAGAAAACAGAGTCAAGATAAAAAAAAATATTACCGTTGTCATGAATGGAGTGGATCCCTCCGAGTTACCTCTAATTCAGAGAGAAAAAACAGATAAATTTAATATTGTTTACAATGGGACTATAAATTTTAATTTAAATCTTTCATTGATTGTAAAAGCTTTAGAAATAATTAAGAGGAAATATCCAGAGATTTATTCTAAAATAGAATTCCATTTATATGGGGACGGTCCAGACCTGGAGAATATATTAAACCTGGCAAACAAGTTAGCTATTCATAATGTTCGATATCAGGGAAGACTGAGATTTAAGGAAATGATGGAAAGACTCTCTACCGCATCGGTTTGCATTCTGCCGCCCAAAAAGGATATTTATTCCGATTTATACTATTCCCTTAAATTAACGGAAATGATTTATCTTAAAATTCCGGTAATCGCAACGAAATTAAAAACCTATTTATATTACTTCCCCGAGGATTGCGTAATTTATTTTGATTCTGATGACGCTGACCAGTTGGCTGAAAAAATAGTTTTTGTTTATCGCTACCCCTCAGAAGTTCGTAAGTTTACGGAAAACGCCTTTAATAGATATCAAGCTTACAAGTGGGAGATTATGAGGGCAAGATATATCAAGCTAATTAACTCCTTAATCTGTCAATAAAAATTTCTTTTATTTTCTATGCTCCCATTTGGTTTCCTATATTCTCGGGCTAATCAAAGCTTCAGTTTAACGGAGATCCCTGCTCTAGGAAGGAATTCTTAGGTTTATGAAACGATATCCACCTTATAAATATATTCTTGCACTGCTGGACTGGATATTGATCAACATAGCGTTTACTGTAGCGCTAAAGTTTCACAGTCCAAAAATGGATATATTTCCGCTCTATTTTCCTTTCATAACCCCTGAGGTTTTATTCTTCTTGGTGTATGCTTTAGGGATTATTTTAATTTTCCAACATCACTGTCTTTATAGAATAAATGTATTTCTTACTGTTTCAGATCAGGTAATCGGGATTAGCCGGGCGCTCTTCCAGGCTGCAGTGGGTTTTGCTCTACTGTCCTTCTTCACAGAGTCTCGAATGGAGGGAATCTTCCACATTGTAGATCGCCTTATTGTGGATAGTCGACTCATAATTCTCTATTTTGCCCTCATAAGTTTTGGATTATTGCTTTTTTTTAGAGTTTTTCTTTTTCGAAATCTATTTTTGTTTCTTACGAAGAACCACCTTTATCATCGATCACTTTTGATCATCGGAGCTGGGAGGACGGGAAAATCGGTTGCAGCCAATCTTCGTTCCAATAACCCTTATGGCTTACAGGTAATCGGCTTTCTTGATGATAAGAAACCTGTTGGTTCGACCATCTTCAAAGGTCTTAAAGTACTTGGGAAAGTTTCCGATACCCCCTATATCGTTGACGAACACCGTATCAATGAGATCCTGGTGTGTTTAGACAATGTCTCCCACATCCGTCTCCTGGAGGTTATCGGAGTATGTTTAAAAACCCGTGCCTTGATCAAGATTGCCTCTCCTCTCTACGAGATTATTCCAACTCTTATCCCTATAGAACGCTACGGAAATGTGCCCGTGGTTGCCGTCAGTAACTCTACGCCGAATACCTTACAGCGGATTTCCAAGCGGGTATTCGATTTATTTTTTACAAGTTTGGCTTTACTACTTTTGGCGCCTGTTTTAGTTATAATTGCTATCGCCATTAAGATTGATTCACGGGGCCCTATCTTATTTAAGCAGACCCGGATTGGAAAAAATGGGAAGCCATTCCAGTTTTATAAGTTCCGCTCTATGTACTTGGGGAGTGATAAGGATGAGACTCGAAAGCAAAGATATGAGATCTTCATCCGTGAAAAGAAAAACTATAATCCTCATCAGAAATTGACAAAAATTATCGATGAGTCCAGGATTACCCGTGTTGGAAGATTCATTCGCAAAACAAGTCTCGATGAACTGCCCCAGCTTATTAACGTTCTTAAGGGTGACATGAGCCTAGTGGGCCCTCGTCCCTGTCTTCCCTATGAATGGGAGCGTTATGAGGACTGGCATAAAAAACGTCTTAGCGTCACCCCCGGCTGTACAGGAGTCTGGCAGGTGAGCGGGCGAAGTCGTGTAGGATTCGAGGACATGGTGATTCTTGACCTTTTTTATATCCATAATGCTTGGTGGCTTTTAGATTTACAACTTATCCTTAAGACAATCCCGGTCATGATCTTTGGGAGAGGGGGAAAATAAACCATTTTCGAGGAGATAAAGATGAAAATAGGCGTCGTTGGGCTTGGTTATTGGGGACCAAATCTTGTTCGAAATTTTTTGGCCGTGGAGAACATCCAGGGAGTAGTATGCTGTGATATTCAAACCAGACATCTCCAAAGGATCAAACAAAAATTTCCTAACGTTGAAGTTACACCGGTCTTTGAAGACCTTTTGAAACGAAAGGATATAGATGCTATTGCCATTGCGACACCGGTCTCAACCCATTATCCTCTAGGTATGAAAGTTCTTAAAGCTGGAAAACATCTTTTCATGGAAAAGCCCATGACAACCAAAAGTACGGAGGCTTACGAGCTTTTGGATCGTGCTGAAAGTAAAGGATTAACCCTCATGGTAGATCATACCTTTGTTTATACCAGTGCCATAAGGAAAATAAAAGAAATCATAGATCGAGGAGACGTCGGGGAAATACTCTATTTCGACTCCGTACGGGTGAATCTGGGATTATTCCAGCATGATACCAATGTGATCTGGGATCTGGCTCCCCACGATATATCCATCATGGATTATCTCATTGATAAACGGCCTGTGTCGGTTTCGGCTGTCGGCGTGAATCATTTCAATGATCTGGAAGACATGGCCTATTTGACGGTTCACTTTAACGATAAACTTATAGCGCACTTTCATGTGAGCTGGCTATCCCCCGTAAAGATAAGAAGAATTCTGTTAGCCGGAACCAAACACATGGTCGTCTATGATGATGTAGAACCCAGTGAGAAGGTGAAAGTATACGATAAGGGTGTGGAAATCAAAGGAGAAGAGGCCGTGTACAATACCCTGATCCAATATCGAGTCGGGGACATGTATGCCCCCAAAATTGAACAAACCGAAGCCCTAAGCTTTATAACCCAAGAATTTGTAGAATGTGTTTTAACCGGAAAGCGCCCCACTACCGATGGGCGGGCAGGGTTGAATGTTGTTAACATTCTGGAAGCAGCCGAACGCTCTCTGCGCTCAGAAGGGAGAATGGTGGAGCTTAAACAGAATTAATGGAACTCTATCAACGCATAGCCCCAGATGTAAAGTTGGGAAAGAATGTCAAAATCTTTGCTTTTGTAAACCTCTACGGGTGCGAAATCGGAGACAACTCAAAAATAGGAGCTTTTGTGGAAATTCAAAAGAATGCAAAGATCGGTCGGAATGTCAAAGTCTCCAGCCATACCTTCATCTGTGAAGGTGTCATCATCGAGGATGATGTCTTTATAGGGCATAACGTTTCTTTTATTAATGATAAATATCCACGCTCTACCAATCCTGAAGGCCAACTTCAGACCGAAAAAGACTGGAAAGTAATTCCTACACTGGTAAAAAGAGGTGCTTCCATTGGAACAAGCTCAACGATTTTGTGCGGAATTACTATAGGTGAGAATGCCATAGTGGGAGCAGGTAGCGTTGTGACCAAAGATGTCCCCCCAAATGTAATAGTGGCAGGTATCCCTGCACGGATTATCCGTAGTTTGTAAAGCTTATCAATTTATCATGCTGAGGATTAACTTCAGAGATCTTCTAAAAATACCCTGGAAATGGAAAAGCTTAATTATAACTGGAACCTTTCTTTGTTTAATTATCACAATGGTTGTAAGCTTTACCATGAATTTGAGAGTACCTAAAATTTATCAGGCTACCGTCTCACTATCTACAGATCTGAATAAAAACTCTGAGGAGATAATCAAAGACCCGAAGGTGAGCCTGATTAAGGATCAAGCAGTGGCTACCAGGGTTATAGAAAGACTCGGATTGGATAAACCTCCTCACCTATTGAATCCGGAAACTTTGATTGGAATGATATCTGTTGAGCCCCTACCGGGAACTCCTCTTATCACTATCAGGGTTAAATACACGGATCCTGAAAAAGCCCGAGATATAGCAAACGCTATAGCAGCTTCGGTAGTTGAATTAAATAAGGAACTCACCGAGG
Source organism: Candidatus Limnocylindrales bacterium (assembly GCA_035559535.1). Classification (NCBI taxonomy): domain Bacteria; kingdom Bacillati; phylum Chloroflexota; class Candidatus Limnocylindria; order Candidatus Limnocylindrales; species Candidatus Limnocylindrales bacterium. The sequence goes on along the minus strand of DATMBG010000026.1, from coordinate 97,863 downwards.
CCGAAATAGGTACTTATCTGGAAAGACACCAATCCGATCTGAATTATTGGGAGACCAGGGTAGCTAAAGCAAATGAGGAGTTATTAACCGCTCAGGAGATTCTTGAAGTCAGTAAACTTAAAAAGGAAGTGCTCCTGGAAGAACAGAAAAGGATCAGGTTAGAATTCCTGGAGATAGATCGGAAGCTGGAAGAGCAAAACACCAACTTAGAAGTATTCAGCCAAAAACTTAATCAGGAAAAGAAAATTCTTGTACTTTCCCGTTCTTTATCTAGAGACTTCGTAATACAAGATAATACAAAGGAATTTCTGACTTTTTCACCGTCTGATTTTCCAGAAATTCAGATAAAAGACGAGCAGATAAATCCTTTATATAAGGACTTGGAACCTAAATTGGTGGAGGCTATCTCTAATTTGGAAGGGTTAAAGACCAGAAAATTATCCCTGGTCAGAGATATAGAAATTAATGAGAAACAATTAACCAATTTACAGAAAGAATTGATCCAAAATGAAGTAAAGCTAAAAGACGCAATGAAAGCTCTCCAGCAAGCTGAAGAAATTCGCCGACGTGCCCAGCAATACCTGGAAGACGCCCTCAAGGTTGTTGCTGTTAAGAGGGATCAGATTTTAAAGGTGGTAAATTCAGCCAGTCTACCTAAAAACCCTCTCAAATCGGATTCTATTCTAAGAAATGTATGGATTGTAGGAATAGGATTTCTGATTCTGATTATCCTTACTTTTCCTCTGGAGCATATCTCACGTTCTAAAACTAAAGAATCAATTAAATCTCATCAGAAAGGCCACTAGTAGAATAAAACTCTTGACAAAGCTCTATATTCTTGTTAGCTATACTATTCTGGTTCTGTTTTCGATCGAAAAATCCCAAAATGGGATAAGTTTTGACTCTATAATATTCAACCAAAAATTCTAAGAAAACAGGATTATGGCCGAGGTAAGTGAAAAATCTATAGTAGGAAGAGCGAGGTCAGAAGATAAAGACGAAAGGGATTTGATGGAGTATTTAAAAGTACTATGGAAGTGGAAAAGCTTTATCCTGGGAGGAACTATTCTTTTCGTGATAATCGCGGTCATTCTAAATCTGGTGACCCCTAAGGTGTATCGGGCTACAATCTCATTGTTCATCTCCAATCCAGATAAAAGCTATGCTGAGGCCATCAAGAGTCAAGCGGTAATGGCCAGGGTCCTGGAAAGGCTTCAATTAGATAAGCCCCCCTACCAAATAGGCCTGGAAAATTTGACCCGGATAATATCCGTTGAACCTATTCCAAAAATGAATCGCATAGATATTATAGTGGACCACACAGATCCTGAAAAAGTCGGTAATATAGCCCATGCCGTAGCGATTTCGGCTGTAGAGCTGAATCAAGAAGCTAATGAAAAAGAAATTGCCACAGCGATGAAGAACAGGGATTCCATCAAGGATGAAATGGAAGAAATAAATCGTCAGTTGGCTCAGGTGGAGCAAGAATTATTAACTGCCCAATCTATGGTCGAGGTTACCAGGCTAAAAAAAGAGATCCTCATGCAAAAGCGGAAGAATACCGAACTGGGACTTCTTGAAACCAACCGAACCATAGAAGAAAAGAGTGCTATAATAGCTACCCTCACCAAGAAATTAGGGGAAGAAAAGAAAACTCTGTGGCTTTCCAGATCCTTATCCAATGATCCAATACTGCAAGATTCGGTTAAAGAGACTTCGGGTTTACCTGCCTCAACCCTATTAAGCCTCCAAATAAAAGATGAACAAATAAATCCTTTACATGCTATCATGGAACCGAAGCTGGTTGAAACCCTTGCAGATTTGGAGAGTTTGAAGGTTAGAAAGCTTGCCCTGGTTAAGGATTTAGAAGATAATGATAAGCAGATAGCGGAGTTACAAAAGGAATTGATCAAAGAAGAACTTGAACTATGGAACATAACCAGGCATTACAATTCTTTGGAGGAAAACTCTAAATCCCTCAAAGAAAAGTGGGATCAAATCCAGACCCTTGTCAATACCAGGAAGTCACAGCTGGAAATGGCAAATCCGGTTGTGGTATCTAAAGGTCCTGTTAATTCAAATAGCAAAGTAAATTTGCTCCTGGCAGGTGCAATAGGGTTTTTTGCAAGTCTGGTTATCCTGGTTTTTCTCCTGGAATATGTAACTCCGGCGGTAAAGTCAGAACGACAATCAAATCCCGTCTAGAAGAGGAATTTTCCTTTCTACGTGAGGTTCCTTCTCTCCAGGGGCGCAGACGTCTCGCCTGCTTTACCCGGTCGGGTGTAGGGGCGCAGACGTCTCGCCTGCTTTACCAGTGGATGAATACTAACACCATGAAGTTAGCCATAGTCGGATGCGGTCGTTGGGGAATGAATCATGTCAGAACGGCTCATCGAATTTTTGGCGAGAAACTCAAGTATGTCTGTGATGTGGATAAAAAAAACCTGGAGAAAATAAGGGAGATCTCCCAGAAAATAAAAGGTGTCACCGACCTCGAAGAAATCCTCAACGACCCAGAAGTCCAGGGGGTGGTTGTGGCGACCCCGGCAGAAACCCACTATGCCCTCGCCAGACGATGCCTGGAGGCCGATAAAAATGTGTTGGTCGAAAAACCCCTTGCCCTCTTCTCCTATCAGGCCAGGGACCTGGATCATCTGGCTATACAGAGAAAAAAGATTTTAATGGTCGGCCACCTGCTCCTCTATCATCCGGCCATCCGAAAAATTAAACAGTTGATCCAGGACGGTACCCTGGGAAAACTTCAATATATCTACAGTAATCGCCTGAATCTGGGTACCGTGCGAAAAGAGGAAAATATCCTCTGGTCCTTCGCACCCCATGATATCTCAGTCCTGCAATACCTCATCGAAGAAGATCCCGTGGAAATCGATGCTAAGGGAGGAATATTTTTACAACCCGGCATCCATGATGTTACGCTGACCATCCTCCGTTACCCCAGAAATATCCATGCACATATCCATGTATCCTGGCTTCACCCCTTCAAGGAACATCGCCTGGTCGTCATCGGAGATAAAAATATGATCGTGTTCGAGGATTCGAAAAAACAAGATCGGTTGATACTCTATCCCAAAGGGATCGATTGGGTGCAGGGAGAACCCCAAAAGCGAGATGCTGATTACCAGGTTATCGAATATTCAGATGAAGAACCCCTCCAACTCGAACTCGAACACTTTATGCAGTGTGTGACCACAGGAACTCAACCGCTTACCGATGGAAAGAACGGTATCAAAGTCCTGGAAATTTTGGAACAGGCACAGGCCCGATTAGAAAATAGGGAAACCCGGAATGAAAATATCCGGGTAAATCTCCAAACACCCCCCAATCAGAAGTTCTTTGTTCATGAAACCGCAGTAATAGACGAAGGTTGTCAGATCGGAGAGGGAACGAAAATCTGGCACTTTAGCCATGTCCAAAAAGGGGCCGTAATCGGTAAAAATTGTACCCTGGGACAGAATGTCAATATCGGTAATAATGTTCGTATCGGTAATTTTGTGAAAATTCAAAATAATGTATCGGTCTATGAAGGGGTCGAGCTGGAAGATTATGTCTTCTGCGGACCTTCCATGGTCTTCACAAATGTTCTGAATCCCCGATGTGAATTTCCCCAGCGAGGGCGTGAATACTATCAACCTACCCTCGTGAAATACGGAGCCTCCATAGGCGCCAATGCAACCATCCTTTGTGGAACTACCATCGGTCGTTTTGCCTTTATCGGAGCCGGAGCTATAGTTACAAAGGATGTTCCAGACTATGCACTGGTGGTTGGTAACCCCGGACGTATCGTCGGATGGATGTGCCGATGCGGAACTAAGTTGAAGTTTGTCAATGACAAGGCTCAATGCTCCCGATGTAAACGGGTTTACAAAAAGATAAATGATTCGGTTAGCTGTATCCATTAGAGGGGCGCACGGCCGTGCGCCCGTACAAGGAAGTGATCTCCCGGTAAAAAGTGGGGTATTCTTAAACCAAAACCAGGGACTTGCTTGAGGAGAAAAATGATTGCCACCGGAAAACATAAAATCGAATTTATCGATCTGAAAGCTCAACAAAATCGTATCCGTGATATCCTGGAAAAACGCATAAAGAGGGTTCTTGACCATGGTATTTATATCCTGGGACCCGAGGTACAAGAATTGGAAGAGCGACTCGCCCACCTGGTGGGTAGTAAATACTGTATCACCTGTGCAAGTGGTACCGATGCCCTCCTGATGGCACTCATGGCCTATAACGTAGGACCCGGAGATGCCATTTTTACGACACCTTTTACCTTTATCGCTACGGCAGAAGTTATTTCACTCCTGGGCGCTACGCCCGTTTTTGTGGATATAGACCCTAAAACATTTAATCTGGATGCCCAAAAATTACAAGAAACCCTCCATACCTTTATTCAAAGAAATGGGTCGCTTCGACCCAGGGGAATTATCCCGGTGGATCTCTTTGGTCAACCCGCCGATTATGAAGCTATCCGAAAGGTTGCAGAAGTCTATGGGTTATTTGTCCTGGAAGACGCAGCCCAGTCTTTTGGCGCAGAGTACAAAGGGCGGAAAGCCGGAAACCTGGGAGATATCGGAGCTACTTCATTTTTTCCTGCAAAACCCTTGGGATGCTATGGAGATGGGGGGGCTCTGTTCTGTAATGATGATACCCTCGCCGAGAAACTTCGATCCATCAGAGTGCACGGGAAGGGACTCGATAAGTATGATAATATTCGGATTGGAATCAACGGAAGGTTGGATACTCTGCAAGCAGCAATTCTACTGGCTAAGTTGGAAATCTTCGAAGAGGAAATTGCTCTTCGCCATGAAGTTGCCCGGAAATACTCTGAAGGACTGCAAGGAAGGGTCATAACCCCCTGGATAGAACCGGATCGAACCAGCGTGTGGGCCCAATATTCTGTACTGAGCGATAATCGGGACAACCTGATGAAAAAACTTAAACTGAAAGGAATTCCAACGGCCATTTATTACCCTAAACCTCTCCATTTACAGGAAGCCTTTCGTAGTCTAAGTTATAAACAGGGTGATTTTCCGGTGAGCGAAAAGATAGCTAATTCCATCTTTAGCCTGCCGATGCATCCGTATTTAAGCACCGAGGACCAGGAATACATCCTGGAAGCTTTTACTGATTAACCTTTAAGAGGGATCAAACTCCTATGGCCGTATCTTTACTAACCAGACCGATAATCTATCCAGAAAGTGATGGACGACCCATAGCCGATAATACCAAGCAATTCCGTTGGATTGTAACCATTGAGAAGGGACTGGAGGCGCTCTTTCGCGAGCGGGAAGATGTGTTTGGAGCCGGCAACTTGTTGTGGTATCCTGTGGAAGGTCGACCTGATATTCGTACGGTTCCGGACATAATGGTGGTCTTTGGACGACCCAAGGGGGACCGGGGTTCGTATTTACAATGGCAGGAGGGGGGAATCCCGCCCCAGGTTGTGTTTGAAATTCTGTCACCCAGTAATACCCTGGCCGAGATGACACGCAAGTTCCGCTTTTATGAACGTTACGTAGAAGAGTATTATGCGTACGATCCGGATTTGGAGGGGCGCACGGCCGTGCGCCCGTACGCAGTTGGCCAGATTTGGTGAGGAATTGGAGGAAATTGAACAAATGGTGGGATGGGTCAGCCCCCTTCTGGGAGTATAGTTTGAATTGGAGGAGGGGGAGCTGCGATTATATCAACCCGATGGTGAACCTTTCGCTACCTAGTACGGGCGCACGGCCGTGCGCCCCTCCAGTTGTAGCACAACGTGAGCAGGAACGACAACGCGCAGAAAGTCTGGTAGCCCAACTGCAAGCTCTGGGGGTAGAACCTAAAGATTTGTAACCTCCTTATAACGAGGCTGGTCATGTCCACGCAAGTTTCAAAGCGTCTTTTTACGGTAGAAGAATACCATCAAATGGCAAAGGCCGGAATCCTCTCGGAGGATGATCGGGTGGAACTCATCAAAGGAGAGATTGTAGAAGTGCCTCCGATCGGCAGTCAACATGCCGCTTGTGTAAATCGTTTGACCCGACTCTTCTCTCAATGGGTAGGAGAACGTGCTATAGTAAGTGTTCAGAATCCCATTTATTTAAGTGAACACTCAGAACTGCAGCCAGATCTGGCCTTGCTTCGACCACGTAGCGATTTCTATGCTCAAGCCCATCCCCAACCCCAGGATGTCCTGCCTGTTGTGGAAGTAGCCGACACTCCTTTAACCTACGACCGAGAAGTAAAGATACCTTTGTACGCAAAGTCTGGGATTCCGGAGGTCTGGCTGGTAGACCTGACCGCAGATTGTATCGAAGTCTACCAGAAGCCATCACCTCAAGGATACCTGGAAATTAAACGATTTCAGTGTGATCAAAACCTTTTTCCTCAGGCCTTCCCCGATGTGGGATTGGCCGTCCAAGATATCCTGGGATGAAATAGAAAAATTTGGGATTCCAGATGACCCCGGGTCCATGAGAGGGTTCGTAACACCCAACCTTCGTAACAAAATTTACATAAGCCATGAATAGCAAAGAGGGTTCGTTGGAAAATTCCACCATCTGGTCTACTACCAAAACCTCGTTGTGGTTCAGTAGCCTTCATACCCTGGGAACCAGTGTTATTTCGATCCCATTAGGACTCGTAAGCAGTATTTTGATTGCTCGAACACTGGGTCCGGCCGGCAAGGGTAGCTATGATCTGGTATTGGTAACCACGACGTTATTAAGTATGATACTGGGTTTTTCAATCCCATCGGGTATAACCTACGTGGTGGCACGAGGGAAGGCGGCTCTCGATTTACTGTTTTTGAAGTTGATATTGACCGCTCTGCTGCAAGGTCTTCTAGCGGTCATGTTGCTATATACTCTTCCATATACCGGTTATTCTACTCTGTTCTTACCTCCTCAGACGGGAAACGGGATCATCACGGCCATCGTTATTTCTCTTGTTTTTAGTCTGTTATCCGGCTACTGGCGTGCCATATTGATCGGTCTTCAACAAATTACCCTGGCTAACAAGGCTGATCTCTTGAGTCGGGTACTGCAACCCGTTTTGCTACTGGCCGGAATTGGAATTCTGATCTTACTAAAACACCAACCTTCGCCACCCATATTTATATGGATCAATGTAGCCGTAATAATTTTAACCAATCTCATCTTCTTGAGAGTATTATACCCCTCCTCCCCCCCTCTCCTGAAGCTTCAGGAGAGGGGGAAAGGGGGTGAGGGAGTCGGAGAGGTCAGATCCAACAAACCTACCCCGGAAAGCCCCTCACCTTCCTCTCCGTGGAGGTCTTTATTCTACTTATCGACACGGGATACCAGTGGCTTCGGAGAGATTCTGAGATATGCCTTTCCCTGTTACCTGGCTAACCTAATCCAGTTCCTTAACTATCGTCTGGATGTTTTCATTGTCAGCTTCTTCGTCGGTGTAAAAGGGGTTGGACTTTATACGCTTGCCGTCAGCCTGGCCCAGCTCATCTGGTTAATCTCTAATGCAGCGGCTACCGTCCTGCTGCCTAGAGTCGCTGCTTTGCAGGATATCGTCTCGGAGAATGTGACCCGTACAACTCAAATCACCCGTGTCAGTTTCTGGCTAAGCTTTATATCGGCTCTATTCTTGGCTTTACTTGCCGATCAGATATTGCCATGGGTATACGGTGAAGCTTTTCGACAAAGTATAACTCCGCTTCTGGGGTTGTTACCTGGGATTGTCGCCTTTAGTGTGGTAAATGTTCTTGCCTCATACATCGCCGGAATCGGAAAACCCCAGCTTAATTTGGCCGTTTCTTCGGTGGGACTGGTTGTAACGGTTATCTTCGATTTATGGTTAATTCCACGCTTCGATATCTTCGGGGCTGCAATAGCCAGTACTTTCTCTTACTCTATAAGTGCTCTTTTGACCCTGGAAATCTTCACCCGAAAATCGAAAGTACCTGTCCGGCAGGTCCTGTTACTGACTTCAGAAGATATAGGAGGGGTTATTTTATTATTGCAGAAGCTAGTCAAGCGTACATCCCCTCAAAAGGAAGGTTGAGATGAAGCGAAAAGTTCTCATTCTGGCCTCCTGGTATCCCACTGATACTTCTCCGGTTAGCGGTATCTTTATTCAGGACCAGGCTGTAATTTTATCCAGGAAATACGATGTAACGGTCTTGGTGCCGAAACCGGCCGGATGGCGGGAAGTTTTAAAAGGGCGTGCAGGACCAAAATCGCACATAGAGCAGCGTGCAGGATTAACCGTTTACCGTGAGCGAGGATTGATCTATAAGCCCCGGGTCCTGGCCCAGGTGTATGAGATCTATCATCGGGTGACCAGACACCATCCTGAAATTTATAGGGATGTTGAAGATATTATTTATGCCTGGTATTTTGATAGTTATGGTCGGGCAGCCAAACGGGGTTTTGAGGCAATACTCGCCACATGGGGCAAACCGGATATTATCCATGCCCACGTGGTCTTGCCTGGGGGATGGGCCGCTGCCAATTTAGGGAAACGATACGGTGTTCCCGTGGTGCTGACTGAACATTCCGGCCCGTTTTCCGTGCACCTGCAAACCCACTATCAACGGTATTTGGTGAAAACAACATTCCAACAAGTTAACCATGTTATTGCAGTAAGTCCTGCTCTGTTACGACAAATCCAGGCCGTCCAGAATCCCATTCCGGTCAGTGTTATAGGCGAAGTTGTCAAGACGGAATTCTTTGTAGTCTCAGGCGATAAAGCCGGACAACCTGCTGGATCCTTAACGCGCTTTCTGTCTATCGCGTTACTGACAGAAGTCAAGGGACTTGTTTATCTGCTGGAGGCTGCAAAACTCCTTGTGCAGCGGGGAGTACAGTCCTTTGAATTGATCATCGGCGGAGATGGCCCGGAACGGCCCAGGCTGGAACAGATGGCCCGGGCCTCAGGGCTATCGGATCGATGTCGTTTCTTGGGTTTACTGACCCCCCTGGAAGTCAGGAACTGGATTCAGCAATGTGATGTTTTTGTGATGCCCAGTCTCCATGAATCTTTTTGTATTGCGCTGTGCGAGGCAATGGCCTGCGGTAAACCGGTCATTTCAACCCGCTGTGGAGGTCCTGAATATACGGTAACGCCCAATACAGGGATACTGGTGGAAGTGGCCAATCCAGAAGCCCTTGCCGATGCCATGGAAAGGTTTATTTTAGGAAAAGTTAAATATGATCCCCACCTGATACGCCAGAGTGTGAAAGATCGATTTGGTGAAGAGGCCTTTCTGCGAAATATATCCCGAGTCTATGAGGAGGTATGGGTAAAACTTTAAATTAAAGTTTACAAAATTTGCAAAATAAGGAAACTAGTACGGGCACAAGGTATTGCGCCCCTACCGGATAGACGGTTTTTAGAAGGAGTTCAATCATGTGCGGGATCTTTGGTATCTGGTATACAGGTAACAAATCGGTAGATCTGGAAATGGCTCAACGGGTCACAGCCTGCCTGCGCCATCGTGGACCGGATGATGAGGGTTATTTACTGGTCCATGTGCCATCCGGGAGAAGAATACCCTGTGGGGGTAGAGATACCGATCCACGACTCAGTCTACCCGGTATTGAGGAATTCTTTGATCACCCGTTCAACGGGGTGCTAGGTTTCCGACGTCTGGCCATTCTGGATCTTTCCCCTGGGGGTCATCAACCCATGGGGAGTCCAGATGGTCGGTTTTGGATTGTCTTTAATGGGGAGATATATAATTATCTGGAATTACGTCGGGAGCTGGAAACTGCCGGATATCGGTTTTATACCCATTCCGATACGGAGGTATTGCTCACGGCCTACTGTCACTGGGGACTTCAGGCCCTCACTCGATTGACCGGCATGTTTGCATGGGCCATCCTGGATACCCGGGAACAAAAGGTATTTTTAGCCCGTGATTTTTTCGGTATTAAGCCCCTGTACTATACTTTTCTGCAGGAGGGCTTTGCCTTTGCCTCTGAAATCAAAGCCCTTCTTGAACTTCCTGAAGTGGACCGTCAGGTTAACCCGCAGCGACTCTATGATTATTTGCGTTTTGGCCTTACTGATCATGGTCGGGAAACTCTTTTTGCCCAGATCTACCAACTCCCCGCAGCCCATTATCTCGAAATTCCTTTGGACCGTCCCCAGGGGGTTAAGCCCCTACGTTACTGGCAGATAGATCCGAATTCACGGCTTGAACTTTCATTTGAAGAAGCCTCCCGGCAATTGCGAGAACTCTTTTTGGAGAACGTTCGACTCCATTTGCGAAGTGATGTCCCGGTAGGAGCGGCCCTTTCCGGTGGTATCGACTCTTCTTCCATTGTCATGGCGATGCGGCATATCCAGGGTAAAGAGCTTGAACTTCATACTTTCAGCCATATAGCCGACCATCCAACTATCAATGAGGAACCCTGGGTAGACCTGATAGGTAAAGCCTCCGGAGCGGTAGTCCATAAGATCCAACCGGGACCCCAGGAACTCACCACAGATCTGGAACATCTCATCTCTATCCAGGATGAACCGTTTGGTAGTACCAGTATTTATGCCCAGTACCGGGTATTCCGGCTCGCCCATGAAGCCGGCATCAAGGTTATGCTGGATGGACAGGGAGCCGATGAACTCCTGGGGGGATACCGACCTTATCTGGCCTCCCGACTGGCTTCTCTATTAAACCAGGGACAATGGATCAAGGCAGGTCGGTTCTTACGCCATGCTTCAAAATTGCCCGGATCCAGCCATCTGGATCTTCTTCTTAACACCGCAGGAGTACTGATCCCTGCCCGTTTCCAGATTTTAGCCAGACGATTGATCGGAAAGGATCTGGCTCCTCCCTGGTTGAATGCCACCTGGCTCGGTGAACGAGGTGTGATCCTCAGACCTCTTCAACAAAGTTACCGGCGAGAAGTCTTACGAGAACACCTTTATCAGACGGTTACAGAAACAAGCCTTCCTATGCTGCTCCGTTATGAAGATCGTAACTCCATGGCCTTTTCCATCGAGAGTCGGGTGCCTTTCCTGACACAAACCTTGGTAAACTTTATTCTTTCTCTACCCGAAGAATATATCATCGCTCCAGATGGTACCAGCAAATCTATATTTCGACGGGCTATGCGGGGTCTGGTCCCGGATACGGTTTTGGATCGTCGGGATAAAATCGGCTTTGCTACACCCGAGCAGGACTGGCTAATCGGCCTGCAATCCTGGATAGAAAAAGTCCTGCAAAGTGAAACGGCTTTACAGATCCCGGTGTTGAACTTGAAGGAAATAAAAAGGGAATGGCAGGCCATTCTCCAGGGAAATAAGCATTTCGATTTTCGGGTATGGCGCTGGATTAACCTGATCCGATGGGTTGAGCAATATGGGGTTAATTTCAAGTAAGGAGGGTAAAGTGCTACGGATTATAACCATCGTTGGGGCGCGACCTCAGTTTATTAAAGCAGCAACCATCTCTCGAATCACAGGTACCACCCAGGGAATAAAGGAGATATTGGTTCATACAGACCAGCATTATGATGATAATCTGTCCAGGATATTTTTTGAGGAACTGGAAATTCCTCAACCGGATTATCACCTCGGAATAGGTTCGGGAACCCATGGATTCCAAACTGGACGAATGCTGGAAGAGATTGAGCAGGTTTTGCTCAAGGAAAAACCTCAATGGGTATTGGTTTATGGCGATACCAACTCTACACTGGCCGGAGCCCTGGCCGCTGTCAAACTCCATATTCCGGTAGCCCATGTAGAGGCAGGTCTACGTTCGTTCAATCGGCGGATGCCGGAGGAAATCAATCGGGTTCTGACCGATCATGCTTCTGATTTGCTTTTCGCTCCAACCCAGACTGCGGTGAACAATCTACACCGGGAAGGAATTTCTGAAAATAAAATCCGTCTGGTCGGAGACGTCATGTACGATGCAGCCCTCTATTACGGAGCTAAAGCCGAGAAGGAAAGCCGCATTCTGGAACAACTGGGTCTGGAATCGAAGGGATATATCCTGTGCACCATCCATCGGGCGGAAAATACCGATAATCCTGCCCGATTACGGACTATTTTTGAGGGGTTGGTTTCTGTGGCCAGGGATATCCCCTTCATTTTACCTCTTCACCCCCGTACCCGTACCGTGCTCCAACAAGAAGATCTGTTGGGAGAAGTATCCCGTTTTGTCCGATTTATGGAACCGGTGGGATATCTGGATATGGTTCTGCTGGAGAAACAGGCCCGGGTAATTGTTACAGACTCGGGAGGGGTCCAAAAGGAAGCCTTCTTCTATCGGGTTCCCTGCATAACCTTACGAGAGGAAACCGAATGGGTGGAATTGGTAAATTTAGGCTGGAATCAACTGGTTCCTCCTGTGAGTGCCCAACTGATAGCTGAAAGTATCAAGACGGTACTAACCTCCCCAAGGGAATTACCTTATCCTGTGGGGCTTTATGGCGATGGAAAGGCTGCCGGATTAATCATTTCGGAACTGTTAAAGGCCTCCTGAATGCTTTGTAAAAGATGAAAAAATCCGTCTGTATTATCTCTTTTTCGCCTATCTACCGGGATGGACGGGTGCTGAGGCAGATTAAATATCTTTCCCGGGTGTACGACTTAACCGTTATCGGCTACGGCCCGCCTCATCCGGACTGGAAGGATAAACAAGGCATTAAGTGGATATCTGTGGTTAGAAAACCCCTCACCCTGACCCAGAAGTTTAGTGAACTGATTTTACTGATGCTATTGGGAAGATTGCGACCCTCTTTCTATGATTATTGGTACTGGAGAAGACTACATCACAGGCAGGCGCTTGAACATGCCATGGCAAGTCCAGGTGATGCCTTTCATGCCAATGATTGGGAAGCCCTGCCGGTAGCTGCTGAGGCAGCCAGAAGACATCAGGCCAGACTGGTGTTTGATGCCCATGAGTATGGACCCCTTGAGTTTGAAGATCGCCGATACTGGCGATTGCTTTATTCACCGGCTATCCGTTATATTCTGCACAGATATGCCCACTGGATAGACGCTTCGACGACCGTAGCTCCGCTTCTTGCAAAGAGATACCGGCAAGAATTTAATTTAAATCCCCTGGTGGTACTCAACGCGCCGGAGTATGTAGATGTGGCACCTAAGAAATTAAATCCCGATGACATTCGATTAATCCACCATGGTTCTTCGATACGAGATCGACGGTTGGAGAGGATGATAGAAACATTAGCTTGGTGTGATCGACGGTATAGTCTGCATTTTATGCTTATGGATAATGATCCCTCTTATTTGCAATATCTCAAAAAGCTGGCCGATGAGGTGGCTCCAGGTCGGGTCTTTTTCCATAATCCGGTGGCCCCTGGAGAAGTTGTGGAACGAATCTCGGAGTATGATATGGGTTTCTATCTCCTTGAGCCCGGTAATTTCAATAATAGCGCAGCCCTTCCTAATAAATTTTTTGACTTTATCGTAGCAGGTCTGGCAGTATGTATTGGACCGTCACCCTCCATGGCCGAACTGGTTCGTCAATATGGCTTTGGTTGTGTGGCGCCGACCTTTAATCCTTCCGATGTAGCCCATATGTTGAATCAACTGAACATAAACCAATTAATGGCTATGCAACAGGCTGCACGGGAGGTGGCCAGGCAGCTCAACGCCGATACAGAGATGGGTAAAGTGGTTGAGTTATATCAACAGCTTTTAGGAGAAACCCGCCGATGAAAATTGCTTATCTCATCCATTGGGATTTAAGCCGGGAAAGCGGCATTCTGAAGAAAATCCTGGACCAGATAGAGGTTTGGATCCGGGAGGGAAATGAAGTGAAACTCTTTGCCCTCTCACCGGGCTCCCAAATCTGGGAAGACTTAAACCGGCTTTCCATGGAAGTGGTTTCCAGGGGTACCCTTCTCAGCCGGTTTCTTAAGGCCCATGAGATCGTCCAGCATATCCTTGCCTGGAAACCCGACCTGACGTATCTGCGCTTTAGCACCTATTATCCTTCCCTGGAACGGCTCATGGCCTCTGTTCCCACTTTTCTGGAGATGAATACCGATGATCTTGCAGAGGCCCGTACCCGCTATTCCAGGTTTAGATATCTCTATCATCTTTTAACCCGAGACCGGATCTTAAGAAAAGCCTGTGGTTTGGTTTGTGTTTCCCATGAAATTGCGGAGAGACTGAGCCCCTACCGAAAGCCCATGGTGGTAGTCGCAAACGGGATCGATCTTTCCCGCTATTCTCCGCTTCCTGTTCCCAAAAATCCCAATCCCAGGCTTGTTTTTTTAGGTTCTCCCGGACACTCCTGGCATGGGATTGACCAAATCTTCTGGCTGGCCGGTCACTTCACCTCCTGGCATTTTGATTTAATCGGTGTGGAAGCCTCCGATCCTGATTTACGGGGGAAATCGCTTCCCAATCTATCGGCACATGGTCTGTTAAACCGTACCCGGTATGAGAAAATCCTGGCTCAATCCGATATAGCCATAGGAACTTTAGCCCTGTATCGAAAAAAGATGGATGAAGCCTCTCCCCTCAAGGTCCGGGAATACCTGGCTTATGGAATTCCGGCCATCATCGGCTATCAGGATACGGACTTTCCACAACCTGTACCTTATCTGCTCCGTCTACCCAATACCCCTCAAGGGGCCAGAGAACAGGTCTCTGCTATAGAGCAATTCGTAAATACCTGGAAAGGTCAAAGGGTCCCCCGCCAGGAGATAACCCACCTGGATGTGGGCCTTAAAGAAAGGGAAAAACTTTTGTTTTTCCGTAAAGTCTTGGGAATATCCCTATGATCGGTAAATCATCTTCGATCAGCTCTGGACTTTATGTCCTCTTATTTACTGCTTTGAGTACCATTTTCCGGGTTTCTTTCTTGCTTTATTTTATTTTGCTCAGTGTGTTGAGTTCGACTTTCGCTAAATATGTCCTGGTTCCCGGAAGTATTCCTCTTCTTCCAACCGAGCTTCTTATTTTCATATGGTTCCTTTATAAGGTTTCCCAGGCCCTCAGGGGAGAAAAGTTTTTAGTCTATCCTTTCTCGGTTACGGTTGTTTCCGGAATTCTGGCCCTGGGAATTCTAAATCTCGTGAGAAAGCCAGATGCTTTTGCTTTGAGATATTCTACGATGTTTTTCTATATCCTCCTGGCCTTTGTCACCTGTGACTTTCTAAAGTCGAGCAAGGATGTTAAAAAGATTATCCAGGTGGCCAAATTGTCCGTTCTATTCAGTTGGATTCTTACCCTTATAAACCTACCGACCAGTATATCCGGCATCCATTTTGGGTCTATAACTTCTACCCCGGGTATTTACTACCTTGGGCTTGGGAATTTTGGAGTTTACTTTTTTGTTTTCTCCTGGGCTCTCTCAGAAATTTTAAGCCGAAGACGAACTCCGATCAGACCCCTTATCTGGCTAATCCTCTGTCTCTGTTGGGTACTACTCTTTTATTTTCATCGATCTGCTATAATAGCCTTTGCCGTTACGCCTGTAATGTTTGTCTTAACAAGACCTGTACGTTTTTTGAAAGGACTTCCCAGGATCATAGTCCTGGGGGGCTTGGGGAGCATAATGCTTATCCTTTCTGCTGGTTATTTTGGCAAGACCGGATTGACGGGTGTGTCGGCCATATATAATCGACTGTATTCTGTTTTTACCCCAAAGGATGATCCCAATGCCGCCGGAAGGCTGGCCTATTGGCAAAAGGTTTTATCAGACATTTCTACAAATTCCGGCGACTTATTGTGGGGTAAAGGGTTTTCCCTCACTCCACTGGAGTTAGCAGATAAACCGGGGAACCTGTTGACGGCAGCGGTTATTGGATTCCATAATAGCTTTATTGCAGTTTTGTACAAAACGGGCTTCCTGGGTCTATTTTTTATAGTCCTCTTTTTTGGACAGGCCCTCAGGATAAGTTTGAAAGAAAAGGATCCGTTCATAATAGTAGCCGGCATGTCCCTTTTAGCCATGACCGTATTTGCTTTTTTCAACGTTGTATTAGAGAATCCCTATTATGGATTTTTTATGTGGTTTTTTGCGGGAATGGTATACAAATTAAAATCGCTTAAGAAACGGGAAAAAATGCAAATCGGTGATCAAAGTGTCGGCATAGACTCGGGGGCTGAAGGTTCTAAAAAGATGAAAATTTTATTAATCGGGTCAACCCCACCACCTTATCATGGCTCCAATATTTATTTTAAAGATTTTTTAGAAACCCTGGCGACCTGTCCGGCACTTGAAGTTCTCCACGTGGAAACATCGGATAAAAGAAATGACCTTAATAACCTGGGAAAATTGGATTTTAAAAATCTCTTTACCGCCTTTAGTTCCCTAGTCCAGGAAGCTTATTTTTGTATAAAATATAAACCGGAGATTATTTATATTCCTATAGCCCAAAATACCCTCGCTTACTTACGAGATGGGCTTTTTATACTCCTGGGAAAAATGTTTAAAACCCGGCTAGTAATCCATCTCCATGGAAGTTATTTCCGTAACTTCTACGATCAATCTCCCGGATATATTAAAAAATTCATTGATGTGACCCTAAGGGCCTGCGATGGGGCCATCGTCCTGGGAGATAAATTACGATGGATTTTCGAGGGATGGCTACCTCCTGATAGAATCTTTGTACTTCCTAACTTTGTTGTCTTTCAGGATAGTCAAAATTTTCAGAAACACGATCATAAACAGCAAAAAGTCCTGACTTACTTGGGAAACTTATACGAATCGAGGGGAATATTCGATTTACTTGAGGCCATTAAAATGGTAAATGAAAAAGCGCCGGGAGAATTTATCTTACAAGTAGCTGGAAAGTTTGTAGATGATCCCTTTACCTCCCTGAGGTGTGAAACCATTCAACGTAAATTTGATGAGTCTGTAAAGGCTTTAAAGGGAGCCGTGGTATACTTAGGTCAAATAACAGCAGCGGAGGACAAATTCCGCCTGCTTAACGACACAGATTTATTTGTGTTCCCCAGTTGGTACGAAGGACAGCCTTTAGTAATTCTTGAGGCCATGGCCGCAGGCTGTCCAGTTATTTCCACAAAAAACGTGGGGGTTATTGATGAAACGGTCATCGATGGGGTTACGGGGATTCTGGTAGAAAAGCAAAATCCGGAAAAACTTGCAGAAGCTATTTTGTTTCTCCTGAAGAACCCGAAACTTCTCACCCAAATGGGAAAGGCCGGAAGAAAAAGATACGAGGCGTGTTACACCCCCCGGCGTATTCTGGAAAAGGCAATCCAGATCTTCAAAACCGTCTTAGATCCCGTATGTGTGGCATAGCAGGTATCATTCACGGAGGAAATTACGAGGCCCTGCGCCGCATGGTTTATATCCAGCAACATCGGGGGCCCGATGATGAAGGTATCCAATGGTGGGATGATCTCAGAACCGGAATAGGACATCGGCGATTAAGTATTCTGGATCTCTCGCCGCTGGGCCATCAACCCATGTCCAATGACTCCGGTAATCTGTGGATTACCTACAACGGGGAGGTTTACAACTACCGGGAAATTAGAAAAGAGTTGCTAAACAAAGGATACAGGTTCAAGTCCCAGAGTGATACCGAGGTCATTCTGAAAGCCTATGAAGCCTGGGGAGAAAAATGCCTGGAAAAATTCAACGGGATGTTTGCCTTTGCCATCTATGATACCCGTTCACGAAAATTATTTGCCGCCCGGGATCGAATGGGGATTAAGCCATTTTACTATTACCATAAAGATAAAACCTTCATTTTTGCCTCCGAGATCAAAGCTATCCTGGCTTCCTCTCTGGTGGAAAAAAGGCCGGATTATTATGCCCTTCATACTCCTACACGGTTTCAAATTTCCCCCTATACGGGATTTGAAAACATCCTCAAACTCCCACCCGCCCACTATCTTGTTTTCAAAGATGACCGATTAACCATTACCCCCTACTGGGAGATCAAAGCCCTGGAAGATGAGGATGTTTCCGAACGGAAGGTATGGGAACGGTTAGATGGGCTTCTTCAAGATGCCGTCCGTCTCCAGATGATAGCAGATGTTCCGGTCGGCGTCTTTTTAAGCGGTGGATTAGATTCTTCTCTTATCGGCGCAGGAATGAGACAGAATACCCGCCAGGATATTCACTCCTTTACCATAAAGTTTTCAGAAGCCGATCAGAAATTCGAGAAAATCGTTGAGGATCATATTTATGCCCGACAGGTTGCAGAACAACTGGATTTTCGGTACCATGAATTTGAAATAAAGCCGGACCTTGCAGAATTACTTCCCAAATTAGTCTGGCATTTAGACGAACCTCTGGCAGATCCGGCGGCTATCAATACCTATCTTATCTCAAAAGCTGCACGGGATCTGGGAATTGTGGTGTTGCTCAACGGAATGGGAGGAGATGAAATTTTTGGAGGCTATCGAAAGCAACTGGCCTGTTTACAGGCAGACGTCTATCAAAGCCTAGTACCCGGCATTCTGAGAACCTGGATTGAAAAAATCTTTGATCATATCCCAGTGGCAACCTCGACCCGGGGATTAAAAACACTCCGCTGGTCTAAACGTTTTTTCTCCTTCGCCTCGCTCCCACAAATGGAACGGTACCTCACTTCGGATTTATCCCTTTCTCGAGGAGAATATCAGAAACTTTTTCTAAACGGCCCTCGCTATGAAGAGACTTACTTTTATCAATCCCAAAAAGAGGTTTTTAATCTTAAAGGGATTTCCTACCTTACAAAGATGTGTCTGAATGATACCAAAGTCTTTTTACCTGAGCACAATTTAACCTATTCCGATAAAGCAACCATGGCAGCCGGTATAGAAAGTCGTCCCCCCTTAACAGACCACCGGATCGTAGAGTTTATGTTTTCTCTTCCACCGAAATACAGGATTCGGGGGTATACACAAAAATATTTACTGAAAAAAGTGGCCGAAAAGTATTTACCCAGACATATTGTGTATCGTCCCAAGGCACCCTTCGGCTCGCCTCTCCGTTCCTGGATTCGTGGCCCTCTTTCAACCATGGTGGGAGAGTTGCTTTCAGAAGAGTCCTTAAAAGCCCGAGGGCTTTATAATCCCGGCTATGTTTCTGAATTGATTGAAAAAGACCGGAGCGGGTTAGAAGACAACGCCCATATTTTATGGACTTTGCTTACCTGTGAGGTTTGGTTTCGAATCTTTTTTGGGAAATAGGTAGGTCAAACGTCCCCGTTTGACAATCGATGAATACCGGAAAGTTTACCTCTGAGCAGATTGCCCAATTCTGGGAAAAACATCCCGTTGGAAGCAACTTTGTCCCCGTTTCCGAGTGGAAGGATTTTTTTATCCGTTACGATCGTTTCAGATATAACCACGAACCGCATATTTTAGAGGAAATAGAAAAAATCAATTTTAAAGGGAAGCGCGTTTTGGAAATAGGTATGGGCCAGGGTGCTGAGGCCCAGAAAATTATTGAAGCCGGAGCTATTTATAATGGAATCGATCTGACCCAAGAAAGTGTTACCCGGGTGAGGCTGCGATGTGAATTATTCTCTCTTCCCTACGAAAGCCTGCAGGTCATGGATGCGGAAAGGTTAGATTTCCCGGATGAATCGTTTGATATTGTTTTTTCCCATGGGGTCCTGCATCATTCACCCTGTATCAGAACTATTATCCGTGAAATTCATCGGGTTTTACGGGAAGGGGGTCTGGTGGTCGTTATGCTGTACCATCGAAATTCCATAAATTATCAGATATCCATTCGATTCATCCGGCGGCTGGGGATTTTTCTTTTATTCTTCCCGGGCATGTCCAGGCTGGTGGCGAAATTGACCCATGAAGACATGGAAAGATTGGAAAAACATCGCTGTTATCTCCTGCAAGACGGCCTGGCTTATCTGAAAATGGAGAATTTTATTCATAAGGCTACCGATGGTCCTGATAATGTATTTTCTTCAGTCTTCAGCCAATCCGAAGCGGCAGAACTGTTTTCAGGGTTTAAACATCTAAGTTTCTCAAAACATTTTTTGAATGAACGGCATTTTCCGATCCTCCGAAGTCTTCTTTCGGCGAACATGAAAAAGAAAATAGCTTCCCGATATGGCTGGCATTTGTGGATCAAAGGGATCAAATCATGCTCCAGATAATCCAATATCAAAAAACCGGAGAAATGTTTATTGAAGAGGTTCCGGCCCCCCGGTTAAAGGACGGTGGGGTTCTGGTACAAAATGTTTTTTCATTGATCAGCTCGGGAACAGAAAGAACCTCTGTCGAGACGGCCCAGGCCTCTCTGATCGGTAAAGCCAGATCACGTCCCGATCTGGTCAGGCAGGTGATAGATAACGTAAAAAGGGAAGGATTACTGGCTACCTACGAGAAAGTCCAAAACCGGCTGGATAATTATAAAGAGTTAGGATATAGCTCTGCCGGTGTGGTGATGGAATCCTCGGTTACTGCTTTTAAACCGGGGGACCGGGTGGCCTGTGCCGGCTATGCCTACCATGCCGAGTTCGTTTTCGTGCCTAAAAATCTGGTTGTAAAGATACCTGCTGAAGTTTCCTTTGAAGAAGCTGCCTTTACGACGCTGGGAGCCATTGCTTTACAAGGCGTACGCCAGGCGGATGTACGACTCGGTGAGCAGGTAGCCGTCATCGGCCTGGGATTGATAGGCCTGATAACGGTACAACTCTTGAAGGCGAATGGATGCCGGGTGATCGGTCTGGATATTTCTGAAGACAACTTTGAACTTGCAAAGAAGCTCGGCTGTGAGGCGTGTACCCCCGGTACCCCAGATGCCGAAAAAGTTGTTGAGGCTTTTACGAAGGGTTATGGAACCGACGCCGTTATTATTACCGCGGCAACAAAGTCCAATGAACCCTTAGAATTGGCCTTGCAATTTGCCAGAAAGAAATCCAAAGTGGTGGTGGTGGGCGCAGTGGGAATGGACGTTCCCCGTTCCCCCTTTTATGAAAAAGAACTGGAATTAAGGATCTCCTGCTCCTCCGGGCCCGGTCGATACGATCCAGAATACGAGGAAAAAGGAAATGATTATCCCATCGGCTATGTGCGCTGGACAGAAAACCGAAATATGGAAGCGGTTCTGGACTTAATCTCCCAAAAAAAGCTCGATGTGCAATCCTTAATCACCCATAAGTTTCCCCTTCAAGAGGCCCTTCAGGCCTATGATATCCTGACCGGAAAGGTTAAAGAGAAGCACCTGGGGATTCTGATCGAATATCCCGGTAGCGAAAAAATTAAGAAGCCGGACATAAAAAAGATCGAATTATTCCAAAAGGCAAAGGCTGATTTTTATCCCCCTCGGTTGGTGGCAGGTTTTATCGGTGCAGGAAATTTTGCACAATCTTATTTGATACCCCCCTTGCAAAAGTTAGGGGTCCGACTCAAAGGCGTTGCAACCTCAAAACCGATCAATGCCCGATCGGTAGGTAAGAAGTTTCGATTTGAGTACTGTACAACCCAGGCCGAGGAGATCATTAATGACCCGGAGATCAATACTATTTTTATAGCTACCCGACATGATTCCCACGCTCACTATGTAATGGAGGCTCTCAAGAAAGGTAAACATGTTTTCGTAGAAAAACCTCTAGCCATCTCTGAAACTCAATTAAAAGAAATAAAAGATCTGTACGAAACCCAATCTGCTCTCCAGGGTTCACATCTCATGGTCGGTTTTAACCGAAGATTTAGTCAACCGTTCAAAGAAATAAAAGATTTTTTCAAGGATACTCCAGAACCCTTTGTGATAACCTATCGCGTTCATGCCGGGTTTATTCCTAAAACAAGCTGGATCCAGGATCCTGCACAAGGAGGAAGAATCATCGGGGAGGGGTGTCATTTTATAGACTGTATGATGTTTCTCCTTGAAGCCAAGCCGGTCCGGGTCTACGCAGAATCCATAGGCTCTCAGAATTCGCAGGTAGAAAATCACGATAATATAACCGTGAGTCTTAAATTCTCTGATGGTTCGGTTGGAAATCTTTTGTATTTAGCTAACGGAGATCGTTCGGTAGAAAAGGAGTACTGTGAAGTCTATTCAAGTGGTAAAACAGCCATCCTGGATAACTTCAAGGAAGTTTTCTTTTATCATAAAGGCAAAAAGAAAAAAGTAAAGTATGACGGTACCAAGGGTCACAAACAGGAGATCGAACATTTTGTGAAGGTTATTTTAGGCGAACAAGTGCCTCAATTTTCATTTGAATCGATTTACTCTACCACCTTAACCACGTTCAAGATTGTAGAATCCTTGCAAAGGGGTATTCCTTGTGAAATTTAAAGTGCAGACCGAGAGACGTAGACTTCTTGAGGCTTTATTAAAATTAGAACACTATATTCTGCAGGAGAGGTATAAGGGTTATGATCCCTACGATGCCTTAACCTCACCTATCTTCCGATTGCCCATTTTGAAGAACCGTAAAGTGATAAGACTTGGGACCCAGCAGCTCTTAAAGCGGTTTCCAATCAATGTGAGACCTTTACTGGGAATTAAAAAGAGTTATGAGCCTACCACGTTAGGTTTATGCCTGCAAGCCTATGGGTATTTACTTTCGGTCTTTCCTGAAAAAAAAGAATGGTATTTAAAAGAGATTCAATTTTGTATCAACGAGTTAGAAAGGCTCCAATCCAAGGGATATAGCGGTACTTGTTGGGGATACAGCTTTGATTGGGAAGCACGATATGCAAGGGTTCCGGCATTTATTCCAAATATTGTGGTAACCGGTATTATCACCCAGGCTCTGTTTTCTTTATATAAGCATGCGCAGGCAGAGGTAAAAACTATCCCTGACCGGGTACCTTTACAACTTTGTCGAAGTGCCTGTGATTTCGTTTTATACGATCTCAATCGAACTTACGAAGATGACTCTTTCTGTTTTTCTTACTCCCCCTTAGACAGGCAGCGGGTTTACAATGCAACGATGAAGGGGGCCCGACTTCTGGCGCAGGTATATTCCGTCACAGGTGAACCGGATTTGAAAGAAGCAGCGACACAGACGGTAAAGTATGTTGTAAGAAATCAAAAACCGGATGGATCCTGGTCTTATGCCAAAGGAGATACCCGCACCTGGATAGATAACTACCATACCGGGTATGTTCTCGATAGCTTACAAGAATTTATTCTTTCCACCGGAGCTAGCGGGTACGAGGAAGCTTTACAAAGAGGATATCGGTATTACCGTAAGACGTTTTTTACAAGTGAAGGTATTCCGAGGTATTACTCAACCAAAACTTATCCCATTGACTCTACGGCTATTGCCCAATCTATCCTGACCCTTATCCATTTTGGAGATATGGATCTGGCCATGCAGGTTGCCTTATGGGCAATTCAGCATATGCAGGCAAAGGAAGGTTATTTTTACTATCAAATGAAAAAGTGGGGGACCAACCGAATTCCTTATATGCGTTGGTCCAATGCCTGGATGTTCTTAAGTTTAGCTTCATTGGTATCCCAACTTAGGTAAAATTAATGTATGCGACCCCCCATTCAGATGATGGGGGTGCCCATGCACCCCTGGACCATGAAGGAGACGGTGGAGGAAATTGCCAGGCGTCTGGACGCCGGACTTTTTACCCAGCATGCGGTGGTAAATGTGGCAAAAATGGTAAATATCCAAAGGGATCCGGCTCTACGCAATGCCGTTTTGCGTTGTGATATTATCAATATCGATGGAATGGGAGTGGTATGGGGAGCCTGGTTATTAGGTCTCGATGTGCCTGAACGGGTTGCCGGGATCGATCTGTTTTATCGCTTACTCGCCCTGGCAGAGGAACGCGAAGATCCGGTCTTTTTTCTGGGAGCTGAATCGGAGGTGGTTATACGTGCGGTTGAAAGGGCACAAAAGATCTATCCTCGCCTGATTATCGCAGGCTATCACCATGGGTATTTCTGGGATAATGAAGAAGAAGTAGTACGTAAGATCCGTGAATCCGGAGCCCGCATGCTCTTTGTAGCAATTACCTCACCTAAAAAAGAGCAGTTTATCGCACGCTGGCAAAAGCAACTCGGCGTTGGCTTTGCGATGGGAGTCGGAGGCGCCTTTGACATCATGGCCGGGAAAACCAAAAGGGCGCCGAACTGGATGCAAAAGATGGGATTGGAGTGGTTCTATCGTATCGTTCAAGAACCCCAGCGAATGTGGAAGCGTTACCTCGTCACAAATAGCCTATTTGTTTGGATGCTCCTTCGGGAGAAATTGGGAAAACGTAATAAAGTATAAATTAAATTTATCTTTTGTCTTGACAATTCTATCTATTTTGTGATTTCATCCCTTATTACGTAAATCTCGGATATACACCCGAAAACGGCTGGTCAGAATAAAAAACCTTCTTCTCTGTGTTTAAAACAGAAATCTGATATTTAACGGATTCTTTGTCATATCGACCCTATGTTAAAAGAAAGAGCTGTTTTAATCGGATCGACTTTGGTAGCTGTTGATATCCTCCTTATCGTAATTTCTTTTATCCTTGCCGGTCATGTTCGGAATTCCTTTCTCTTTACCTATTATCACGAGGTCGGGGAAATTGCTTCCTTTGAACCCTATTTCTGGTTGGTCTATTTAGCCATCCCTCTCTGGTTGTTTGTTCTTTTCCGGCAGGGAGTCTATCACTCTCAATTAACCATAAAACTTTCGAATCTCGCATGGAAAATTTTTAAATCCAGTTTCCTGGGCACCCTGATTTTAGGTACGATTATATTTTTCACTAAAGCCGATTACTACAGCCGGCCTTTAGTTTTGTTATTCGGAATTTTTAATTTCCTTCTGCTAACCTCTGCACGCATCCTCTTTAAAATAAGCTCCGACCATTTTTACAGAAAAGGATTTAATTTTAGAAATGTTCTCCTGGTAGGGACCGGAGAGAAAGCTCAGGATCTGGCCACTCTGATGATGGAACACCCTGAATGGGGATTCCGGGTCATGGGATTCATCGGCAAAGATCCGGATTCGATAGGTAAAGAGATCAAGGGGAAAAAAGTTATAGGAACCCTGAAGGATATTCCTTTCCTTTTAGATCGGGAAGTAGTCGATGAAGTCATCTTCACCTTGCCCAAAGAAGACTTAGCAAGCATCGAAGAAGCTCTAAAAGTCTGTGAGGAATTCGGCATCCGTACCCATCTGGTTGCCGATTTTTTCAACATGATCATCGCCAAAACCCGACTGAACGAGATTCATGGGGTCCCGCTCCTGACCTTTACAACGACTCCTTACAAAACCTCTCACCTGGTGATCAAACGGATTATAGATATTGTGGTCTCTTTCGTAGCCCTGGTTCTGCTCTCACCTTTGTTTCTGATCGTGGCTTTGGCTATTAAACTGACTTCCCCAGGTCCTGTCCTCTTTAAGCAGGAACGTTGTGGACTAAATGGAAGACGTTTTACCTTTCTTAAGTTTCGCTCTATGGTTCAAGATGCCGAACAGCGACGAGAAGATTTACTCCATCTCAACGAAATGCAAGGCCCTGTTTTTAAAATAACCAACGATCCGCGGGTCACCAAACTTGGAAAGTTCCTCCGAAAGACCAGTATCGATGAATTACCCCAGTTATGGAACGTCCTGAAAGGAGATATGAGCCTGGTAGGTCCAAGGCCTCCCATTCCATCTGAGGTAGAAAAATATGAGAGGTGGCAGCGGCGACGACTCAGCATGAAGCCGGGTCTGACCTGCTTCTGGCAAATTCGGGGGCGTAACGAAATTGATAGCTTTGAGGAATGGATGAGGCTCGATCTCCAATATATCGATAATTGGTCTTTAAAGCTGGATTGGAAAATCTTACTGAAGACTATTCCGGTCGTATTATTGGGAAAGGGAGCCAGGTGAGGGACACGGAGACGCGGGGATGGGGGGGGGACGCGGGGGGACGCGGAGACACGGAGATACGGGGATGGCTTTCAAGGTTAGCCCCAGCGGGGCAACCTGTTTAACAGGCCACTCCTTAATTCCTCCCCCATGCGGGGGAAGGGGGGCTTCCTTCGGAGCTTGAAAAAAATTCTGAATCTCCCGACTTATGTCGGGGGCTATCCACTGTTCGCCCCTGACAGGGTTTTTCAGCTTATCCTGGCGCGGATCCCTTCGACTCCCTTTCCCTGTGAGGGAAGAGGAGAGGGGGGACATAGGTAACCCCCAAATTCCCCCTTCCTGCATCGGGAAGGGGGTCAGGTTAATAAAAAAGATATCCTTGGAAAGCCAGGAGAAGGAGGACAGGGAAAGATAGAAATGCAAGGAGATACGGAAAAGCAGGGAGAAAGGAATAATCCCCTCATCCCCGCGTCCCCGTGTCCCCCCATCCCCCGCACCTTCCGCGTCCCGATTCTCGGGTCTCTCCCCTTACTTTTTTATCTGGTCCTTGTAGCCAACGCTCCCTTCTACACCCCTCCCTTTCTTCGCCATGCCTCTCAATCTTCTTTCCTTGAAAAAGCCACCGATATCCTTCTTTTTGGATATTACTATCAGAAAGGACTTTTCCTCCAACTCACCCAGGGTTCAGAGCTGGCCTACCGAGATTTTGCAAAGGCTGGCTGGTACCGTCCGGATTTTCTTTTCCAATTTTTTGGAATCGATCCTCAAGATTACTTGCAAACAGGCCGTCTATACGAACAGGTTTATCTCCAGGAACTGGCAGGACACTTCTATACTTCCTGGCTAATAACCCATCCTGAGGATCCGGCAGCCAATGAACAAATTAGAAACTTTTTTATACGAACAGAAAACTGGCCCGAGACCATTAGAATTACCCGACAACTTCTGAACCTTAAACCCAAAGATCCCTACGAGTATTACCTTCTGGGAATGGCCTATACCTATACCGGGGAATGGGAGGCGGCAGTAGCTGCTTTTGAAAAGAGCCTGACCTTGAAGTCGGACTTTGCAGAGGTCTATTTTCAGCTTGGAAAAATCTGGAAAACCTCTGGAGACCTTACCGCGGCAGAGTACTTTTACACACAGGCCAGGGAAATACTCCCACCTCCCCTGAGAGAAGACCTGGCCGGGAAAAATATAAAAAATATCTATCCTGTATCGTTAATAAGCTTATTACCTATACAAGGAAAATTTGATTCCCAGACCCATAACCAGATCGTTATGTTATGGAATGTTAAATTCAAAACCCTCCCTTTTGATAAGGGAAAGTACCTGTTAAATATCTCGGCCAGAGGCTCTCCGGCGGAGGGGGTATTTGCAAGATTAAAGGTTTACAATAATGAAAAACTTATTGAAACCCTTTACCTGGAAGAAAATTATAAGATTTATAGATTAAACGTCGAAAGCAAGGAAAAATTTAGCATTTTTTTTGAGTTTGATAATGATGGAGGTTCCCCTCAAACCGGCGAAGATCGAAATATTTGGATGAACGGAGTTTATCTTGAAAAATTAATAGATGATGGCCGAGATCCATGAAAGTACTTTATATTTCTCTGGTTAGTGTGATTCTCTTAACGTGGATAGCTCATGGGGTCATCCTACCTCCCTGGCAGAATCCCGATGAGCCGACCCATTTTGAATACCTGAAAATCCTCCTGGATCAGAAAACCTTTTCACTGAAGATCCAACCTAACCTTTCGGTTCAGCAGGCTATTATTAAGTCTATGGACCGCCATCGCTACTGGGAACATGTTCAAATTCCCCGTCCGGACCCACTGCCGGGTTCTTTTGCAGAAATCCCTTTTCTCTTTGTCAGTCGAACTCAGATCGGAATTACTCCCCCTTTTTACTATGTTTTAGTTTCTTTTCTTCTCTCCCCGGCCCGTGAAAAGAGCTTAGAAACCCAATTTTATCTGGTCAGAGGGATTTCCCTGGGTTTTGGACTTGTTACCTTACTTCTCAGCTATCTTATCGCCAGGGAATTACTTCGAAATGAGTCCGAAAGAATAGCAGCCGTTCTGGCTTTTATCGGCCTGCTCCCCCAATTTGATCTGGTAACTACCTCGGTAAATCCGGATAGTCTGGCCAATCTGCTGGCTACCGGCGTTATTTACCTGCTGATCCTTTTAATCAGAGACGGAATCTCTATGCCCAGGCTGATTTTGTTAAGTTTTGGCATTCTATTGGGTTTAATGACCAAGCGAACCGTTTTTATGACCCTTCCCCTTGCCGGGATAGCTTTACTCCTTGTGAGTTGGAATCATCTGAGACATAAAGGCCTCCGATTCTGGGTTCTGACTCTTTATAAGGTCGTAAATGTCGTTCTTTTACTGGCAGGCCTATACGCCTTGGGGATCTGGTATTTCCCCGAGGCTATCCAGACTCTCTCTCAAAGAGTCATTCCGGTGCTCTATGCAATCCCGGTATTCCTTTCTAAATTTCTATTTCAACCTCCTGTTCCCCAAATAAAAATGGTTCTGCTTCACCTTTTTCAAAGCTTCTGGTATACCTTCGGATGGATGAAGTACCCCCTGGCAGATCCCTGGTACCTGGGTTTACAGATACTCTGTATACTGTCCCTGACGGGTTTGATGATATTCTGGATCCGGGTGTTTCAGAGAAAGATCCGAATGGAAACCTGGCAGCTACAGGGATTGCTTATTTTGATTTTTGCTTGCTTCCTGGTTTTTTTCGGTACTTTTCTGGATAGTGGAGGATTTACCATTTTTACCCAGGGTCGCTACCTCTTTCCGGCCATCTCTGCCTTTGCAATTCTCGGAGTCCTCGGCCTTTATCAGCTCGTTCCGAAGAGGTTATACCGTCCTTTCACGATGGTTTTTCTCCTTGGATTTCTTACCTTTAATATGCTGACTTTCTGGAGGTATACCTTGCCCACCTTTTATGATTTCCCTTTTCAAGTCGTATCTCATCAACTAGCCTTTGATCAAACGGTTGGTGAGATCTTTGGTGATAAAAAAATCGGTCAAACCTTCCGGGCAGAGGCAAAGAACTTAACCGGAATAGAGGTATTTTTAGCTACTTACGCCAGAACCAATACCTTTCCAATAATCTTTCATCTGAAAGAAACTCCCGATGCACCTACGGACCTGTTCACACAAACCCTTCCCGCCTGGCAGATTCGTAACAATGCCTATCATCGTTTTCGGTTTCCGGTAATTCCAGATTCCCAAGGAAAATCTTATTATTTCTCCCTCGAATCCCCTGAATCCAGACCCGGAAATGCCATTACTGCCTGGCGCCATTCCGAAGATCGTTATAAAAACGGTAGTTTATGGATTCATGGAGTTGAAGAAAAGGGAGATCTTACCTTCAGGACCGTGTATGAATCTTCCCTTGGTACCTTTGTGGAGGGTTTGATACAAAATAAACCTTTTCCCTTAAACAGGGGGATATTTTATCTAATCCTATTAAGTATCCATGGATTCAGTGTCCTCTCCCTGGTTATTTCGCTCAAAGTTTTCCGGCCCTTATCTGATACCCCGGTTTCCAGCCCATCCCCACCTCACCTCCCATCCCCCTCTCCTGAAGCTTCAGGAAAGGGGGAGCAAGGGGTAAGGGAGCGGTGAAACCATCTCTTTAATTCTTCCTGTATCTCATCAACGGATTTGTCCTTACTGTTACCCATCGTAAGACCAAGTTTATAGGATAGGAACCAGCCTCATCCTGGTCCTTCTAGCATGTGGGAAGGGAAGCTCATAAGGGTATCTTTTTTATTGTCCCAACCCCCTGACCCCATAGGTACCAGAATAAGAAGGTTAGCTTCAGCGGAGCGACCTGTTTAACAGGCCGCTCCTCCGGAGCTTGAAGAAAATTCTGAAAGATTGAATCCCCCGACTTGCGTCGGGAGCTACCCACTGTTCGCCCTTTGACTTTTAACACAGTTGCTGACGGGGCTTTTCAGCTTATTCTGGTGTCTATGGGGAAAGGGGATGTTGCTTCCTCCACCTGCTAAATTGATACAGGTACTTTCTGAAGTAACTGTAACTACTTAGTAGGCATCACTTTTCTGTCTGAACACCCCCCCTGACCCCCTCCAGGGGGTGTTTCTTTTTCTACCTAAAGTCAAACGAGACGTTTAACCTACTAAATTGATACGGATACCTTTCCGAAATTGGAAATTGACAAACTCCAATGAAAAATTTATCCTGGGACTGTGAAGAGTTTTTTAACCAGGATTAGAAAAATATTCACGTATCAGGAACTTATCTTGAACCTGATTATCCGCGACCTAAAGGTGAAATACAAGGGATCGATATTGGGGATTTTTTGGTCCCTGTTAAATCCCTTGTTGCTGCTCCTGGTCTACTCCGTAGCTTTTAAGTATGTCATTCGGATTGAGGTTGAAAATTTTCCCCTTTTTTTTATGACCGGCTTCCTTCCCTGGACCTTTTTAACGCTTTCCCTTTCCTCCTCCGTTAATGTCATGGTGGATCATCGGCACCTGATTAAAAAGATCTACTTCCCCAGGGAAATCTTACCCGTATCTCTGGTTTTATTTAACCTGGTTCAATTTCTCCTGACCTTCCTGGTTTTATTCGTAGCCTTACGTTTATTTAAAATTCCCTGGGGATTCTCCCTGGTTTGTCTTCCCCTGATTATTGGGCTTCAAACAACCTTCATCACCGGAATCACCCTGGTTTTATCCAGTTTAAGCGTTTATTTTCGGGATATTAAACACTTAATCGAAGTTTTTTTGCAGATGTGGTTTTGGTTGACACCTATTGCTTATCCTTTTAACTTAGTTCCAGATAAGGTAAAATTTTTATTCAAATTTAACCCCATGACCCTTTTTGTTATTGCTTATCGTGAGATCTTATTAGAAGCCAGATCTCCGGATATAGTTTTGATCGGTCAGTTGTTTCTCTGGTCTTTAGGAGTTTTACTGTCCGGCTATTGGTTTTTTAGCAAGCACGAAGTGAGAATTGCTGAAAGTATTTAAGGGGAAGCGTGGAAGGATGGGAGTGTGGAAGTGTGGGAGGGAGAATATACTCCCATACCACCATACCCCATGCCTCTATTCTTTAGTTAGAATTGATCTCTCTACAGGGTGTTTCTAAAAAATTTATCCTTCGCCACCATAAGGTATCCCGGCTCAAAGAACAAATTATTGACTTTTTGAAAGGAACTCGATATATCTCTGAAGAGTTTTGGGCCCTCAAGGATATCACGTTTACAGTAGACAGAGGAGAAACGGTGGGTATCCTGGGTGAGAATGGATCAGGAAAGAGTACTCTTTTACAATTGTTGGCCGGGATTTTGGTCCCCGATCAGGGGAAATTAGAGGTGAAGGGGAAAGTAGCTCCGCTGATAGAGCTGGGAGCGGGATTTAATCCAGAACTTACAGGTCGAGAAAATATTTATTTAAACGGTTCTATTCTGGGATTTAAACGGAAAGAGATCCATCACAAACTGGAGGATATTATCGCCTTCTCCGGACTTCAGCGTTTTATTGATCAGCCTGTAAAAAATTACTCTTCCGGCATGTACATGCGCCTGGCTTTTTCCATATCGATCCATGTAGATCCGGATATCTTATTGGTAGATGAAATCCTGGCCGTTGGAGATTTACCTTTCCAGCAGGAGTGTTTTAAGCGAATCCAGGATTTTAAAAATAAGGGGAAAACCATTATTCTGGTATCCCACGATCTCCATATCCTTTCCACCTTCTGCGATAGGGCCCTTCTCTTACATAAAGGAGAGCTTATAGCCCAGGGAAATACCCGGGAAGTTATTGCCCGTTACGTTGAAATCCTTAAAAAACCTGACCGCTCAGAGGATGTAAAACAAGGTACCGGTCCGTCCAGCAATGGAGAACTACAGAGAGATGACCCATCGCCCCAGATGGGGAAAAGATGGGGTTCGGGAGAAATCGAAATTACCCGGGTTACTTTCCTGGATAAAGAAAGAAACGAGACCTGTCAGTTCAAAACCCATGATCCGTTCATTGCGCGAATCTACTATGTCGCCCATCGGCGAATTAAAAAACCGGTTTTTGGACTTGCATTAATTTCTGAAAAGGATAATATCCAGATCAACGGACCTAATACCAGGTTTGATAATCGTGTGATAGAGTATTTGGAAGACCGGGGATATGTAGAATATATCATTGATCGGCTTCCCCTGTTACCCGGTGATTACTGGTTGCTGGTATCGGTTTGGGATTATGAGTGTCAACAAGTCTTCGACGCCCAGGACCGAATGCACAAATTTAAAGTTATCCCCGGAGGTACTCCCGAGAGGTACGGATTGATTTCTATTCCGGCTCGATGGGAATATTACAGAGATCAGAATTCAGAGGCTAGAAAGCCAGAATCCCTTGAATCCTGAATCTTAATTCTGGGTCTCCCATGCAAAGTGCCTGTATTCTTTGTGGTAGTCAAAAAATAAGTCTTTTATATCCTGAAAAGCGGCAAAAACAGCCTGTGACCTTTCCCCATAGACCCCCGGGGTACTATAAAATTACCCGGAGTTCCGGAGTACAAAAGAACATTTTCCGGTGTGAAGGGTGTGGTTTGATTTTCCAGGAAGTCAACCTGGACAGGTCAGAGATTTTAGATTGGTATGTGTTGGGTCAAGATGACCAGTACCTGCGGGAATTTAAGAACCGGGTAGGCAATGCAAAACGGATCTTAGACCTCTTATCTCAGGATGGAGCCAGTAAAAAACTTTTGGATGTGGGATGCTCCACGGGGATTCTCCTTTGTGCCGCAAAGGAAATGGGTTATGATATCTACGGAATTGAACCTTCTAAATGGGCGGTGGAGTATATCGAAGCCCGGTTGGGTTTCAAAAATATCTTTTGTGGAAGTCTGGAAGATTATCCCGTTCGGGAAAATTATTTTGACGTGATCACCCTGCTGGATGTGATTGAACATTTCTCTAACCCAAGACGTAATTTAGAAATAATCCACCGACTTCTCAAACCGGAAGGTCAAATCGTCATCCTGACTCCGGATATTGGAAGCCTCATGGCCAGAATTTTCAAAAGCAGATGGTGGTGTATTATTCCTGAGCATTTATTTTATTTCTCCAGAAAGACCCTGAAATTACTGCTGGAGCAGACCGGATTTACAGTAAAAAAGCAGATGAGCATCGGAAGAACCTTTAATCTGAGCCATTGGGCTTACAAAGTGGTCGGAGAACGATATAAACCTTTCATTGAAAGCTCGATTCTTTCTAAGATTCCACTCCATATCAACTTAGGAGACCAGATGCTTGTAGTTGGGTCTAAAGGGGGGATATATGCTTGAAGTAAAAGAAAAAAAAGTTGTAGTGGTTATGCCTGCCTATAACGCAGAAAAAACCTTAAGGAATACCTATTCGGATATTCCCATGGAGAAGGTAAGCTCGATTATTTTGGTAGATGATGGCAGTACCGATCGTACAATTAATTTAGCTAAAGAGCTTAACCTTAAGGTCTTTGCCCATAAGAAAAACTATGGATATGGAGCTAATCAAAAAACCTGTTATATTGAAGCTTTGAAGGACGGTGCCGATATCATCGTCATGCTCCATCCCGACTATCAATATGATCCTAAATTGATACCGGAAATGATAAAGCCCATTGAGGAGGGAAAAGCGGATATGGTTCTAGGGTCCCGGCTTTTGATAGATAATGCCCTCAAGTCGGGAATGCCCTGGTGGAAGTATATCGGAAATAAAGTGCTGACTAAACTGGAAAACCTGGTCTTGGGAAAAAAGTTTGCCGAATATCATACGGGTTATCGAGCCTACAGCCATAAACTTTTAGCTTCTCTTCCCTTTCAACTCAACTCAGATAAATTCGTGTTCGATCAAGAGATCATTTTTCAAGCCGTCCACAACGGATTTCGTATTGTAGAAATTCCGGTTCCTACCCGCTACTTCCCGGAAGCCTCTTCGGCAAGCTTTGTCAGCAGCGTCATCTATGGATTTGGCATTCTAAAACTCATTGTCGAATATCTCCTCCATAAATATAAGCTGATCAACGTGAAGAAATTTGAAGTTTTAGCCCAACGGTATGAACCGGTAAAATAATGGATTTACGCGAGCTTCCCTTTGATCAATATCAACGTTATCGAGACGCTCAAGAGATCGTCTCTATCTTAAAACGAGGTCCGGAAAAGTTATCCATTCTAGATGTGGGTGGATACTTTCGATTCAGGGGTGAGGATCTTTTACCGGCCCCTCTCTTTCTTTCAGAAGAAAAGGTAACCGTTCTTGACGTTGTGGATTGTCCCCTGCCTGGATATGTAAAAGGCAGCGGTACGCAACTGCCCTTTCCGGATAGCTCCTTCCAGATAGTAATGACCTGTGATACTTTAGAGCACATCCACCCCAATGAACGAAGTACCTTTATCGAGGAGCTTCTCCGGGTCGCCGGGGATTATGTACTCCTGGGAGCTCCCTTCTATCAAGAAAGTACCCAGATAGCGGAAAAACTGCTCTACGAGTTTATTATCCGGGAAACAGGTTGGGTAAATGTCCCTCTGACCGAACACCTTCAAAACGGTCTGCCCCGGCTGGAAGAGGTTTGTGAAATTTTAAAACAAAAACAACTGAATTATATCCTCTTTCCCAGTGGATATTTATATAACTGGCTTTTCATGATGATACTTCGGCACTTTATCCTTTCTCTTCACGATCCTGAACCCCTGGACCTGATGATCAATAAACTTTACAATCTACATTTTTATGAATCAGACCATCGGGCACCGGGCTATCGAAGTCATCTGTTAATTTCAAAGAAAAAAGATAACCAAGAGCTCCTTAAATCCGTTGAAACTTACTTTGCCTCCATGGCGGGGAAAGCCTGGGAGTATGGGGGTATATTCTCCCACACCCCCACACTCCCACACTCCCACACCTCTCTACCCTCATTCCCCTATTCTCCACCCAAAGGGAGCAACTGGGAACTTGTCCAATTGCTTTTAGATTTAATTCAGGTAAGGAAAGAAAATCAACAACGGGAGGTTTTGGATGTAGTTCAGGATAAGTCCGAAGCAACCCTGGGGAGTTTACTTTATCCGCGGGTCGTGGGCCAGTCATTTTTAGCGACACGGCCCAATTTATGCAGAATAGATATCATGCCCGGCGCTTACAACCGGCTGAATACCTGTGATCTGACTTTTAGACTGAAAGTTGATCCGGAGGCTAAGGAAGACCTGGTGATGATCAAGGCAGATGCCCGCTTCATTCGAGATGGCTTCTGGTATACTTTCCGATTTCCACCCCTGGTGGATTCACAGGGTAAGTTCTATTATTTTTCTTTGGAGTCCTCTACAACCGATCCTGAGAATGCCTTAACTCTTTGGTACACTCCAACTCCTGTCACGCCTTCTGGAATACGATATGAAAACGGCAAGCCTGCCGTCGGCTGTTTACGATTCAGAACTTATAGCTTTGCGCCTCAGGGTTTTGAAAAGGAATATGCTCGACTTCGGGATGAATTTACTCTTC
Source organism: Candidatus Limnocylindrales bacterium (assembly GCA_035559535.1). Lineage (NCBI taxonomy): Bacteria > Bacillati > Chloroflexota > Candidatus Limnocylindria > Candidatus Limnocylindrales > Candidatus Limnocylindrales bacterium. The sequence continues at coordinate 62,638 of DATMBG010000026.1, read as the reverse complement.
AGCTCTTGGCCCTCAAGCGGGACTATGAAGAAAAACTCCAAAATATACTGGCTGAATTGGGAGAGGTACCTCACTAGACGGCTTCTCAAACTTCTTTACTCCTGAGCCGGGTTAGAATGAATAACAATACCACGATCATCATAATTGCCAATAAAGCATGTTCGGTTTGTTTAACAATATGGATGAACCGGTCGATATGGTCTCCGAGATAGTAGCTGAGAGAGATAAGTAAAGGGACGGTAATAAAAGCCGCGGCCAGGTCTACTAAAACAAATTTTACAGGCGGCATTCGAACCATTCCGGCTGTAAAGTAGATAGGAAATCGAAGTCCGGATAAATGCCTGGCAATAAATACCGCCTTGGTTCCATATTTAGCAAAATATTCCCTGGCTTTATAGACCCTCTCCTTGGTAAGAACCCTGGAAAACCGATGATGACTAATAATTTGTTCCCCCCATCTTTTTCCGATCAGATAAATGACAAAATCCCCCAAAACAACTCCAACCAGACAGACCAGAATTGTGTAAGAAAGACGAATATATCCCGTATAGACTAAATACCCGCTCGTAATCAGAACAATATCTTCTGGTATCGGAATTCCCATTCCGCACAAAAGGAGAACGGTAAAAATACCCAGGTAGGTAAAATGTTCAAAGTAACCCACTAAAATCTTTTCTAATCCACTCAAGATAGGCCTTTTATTTTAAGATTCTAGAGGACAGTTGAAAAACCCGGTCTTTATCTGCCCTCATTTAAAGGATTATTGGGTTCTCACGTGATTAATAGAGTTATTAAACTAATTTATAACATTTGCCTTACCTTGACAATATAGAGAGTTTTTAGCCTTGATTAGAAAGGAATTCAACCTTTCTTTTTGTTCACTCAAAAAAGTTTCATCTTATACTAAATCTAACTAAATGGAAATGTCGTATAATCTGCAGGGTGATCACCTAGAATCGCCCTTAAACGGGGCAGCCGTAAGAGGCTACTCCTGCAGTTTATGCGATGTTTCAACGTAAAAATGGGATTACATGGGGAAGACAGGGAACGATAGTCAGTTTTCCCTATAAGATAAGAGGTAAAGCCGATCTTTACCTCACATTACTGAAACTGGCAGAGTATATCTACTCAGAGCTTACCTGGTTTTCTCTATTATAGGGTAACTTATTAATTTCTTTTCGAAGTGTTCTCCATGTAGTTCCACTATAACTCATGGCCAAAAAGCCAATTATCCATATTGGACCGGTTAAAAGGATGAAAACGACCATGGAGAAACCTGCTGCCAGGGGTTTTTCAACCCCAAAGAGGGTAAGACCTACCATACAAAAGAATTGATAAGTTCCTACGTTAGCAGGAGCAGTTGGAATAGCAGTTCCCAGATGGACAATAAGAAAAACTGCCGCTCCCACCCAAAAAGGTAGCCTTAATCCATAAGCCCACATAACCAACCAAAAGACCAGGGCTTGTAGGGAGAGGACCAAAAAAGAAAGGCTAAGGGCTAAATAAAAAAAGCGTGATAAACCGATGTTTTGAAGCCCATGGATTAAATTTCCAAGAAAGGATGTTATTAAGCAGCGTAAGGAGAGGGTATTCACCGACAAATTTGAAGATATTTTTCGATCTTTGTCTGTGGGAGTTTTAGCGCTTTTACGGAAGATGACATAGATGAACGGGCTTATAACTGTCAAGACCAACATTGCTGACAAACCAGCGGTTTCTAAAAGGTCTTTAGGCAGTGGAACAAAAATAGTCATCAGGCCCAGGGTTATTATCAACCAAATCCCATCTAATAAACGCTCCATAACCAGAGAAGGAATTACAGAGCTAAATACAACGGAAAGCCAACGAGAAACAAGATAAGCACGAACCAGTTCACCCAAGCGCATTGGTAGAATTTCATTTATGAACAGACCTGTATAAATAGCTTGAGTGGCCTGCCAAATCGATAAAGTCCCTACAGGTCGGAGAAGAAATTGCCAACGTAAACCCTGACAGAGGTAACTGAGGATATCCAGCATAATGGCCAATAGGACCCATCTCCACCGAATGGTGGGAATACTTTTCAGAAATTCGTTAAATCGGAAACCCCGAAGAACCCATACCAAACAGACGAAAGCAAATAAGTATCCTGAGGCCTGTTTTATCAGTTGTAAAGTAGGTCTTACCAGTGAAATAAAAGCTGGGTTCAACGGGTTATTTTGGCTATCCATGGTAGTCCTTCATATAGTACATAGAAAAATTCCTCTATATAGCCGTCAAAACCATGATTTCAAGCCTCAATTAAGGCAAAGCGTTTCGGTTCCAAGGCCATAGAGAATAGTTGTCTGGCCGTTTCTAAAATATATTTATCTCGACTCGATAGATCATCAGCAACGGAAGAGGGGCAATTCCTGGCAAGAAAGTACAGGCAATCGGTCGATCCTCCCAACGGGTTAGGTCCTGTTGGATCCTTTTTATAAGATCCAACTGGACATCAATGATACCTTATCCTGCCTAATCTGGTTTTCTCTCCGGCTACTTCATAAATCCGGGAAGATATACCCGATTTAAGGTAGAACAAAAAAGTTTACCTTTTTTAAGGTATCTCCGAGAAAATTAAAAAAATCTTTTTAAGATTTATAATGATTCAAAAAGCTTACCAGACATGCTCTTTCCGAAGTTCTTATCCCTTCATAGGTAGTTATCTGAAATATGGTATAGGATTTGCGGAAATATAGGTTAGTTCATTTTTCAATGTGTTAATGGGCTTATAAAGAAGTGGTTATGGAGTACTTTTGAAGGTATTCTCGAGAATACTATATACTGGAAATGGGGAGGGATTTATGCGAGTAGTCTTGGCAGATTTAAAAGGACAAAACGGAGTGGTCAGTAAAGATACTATTGCCGGGGGTTATGGGTCCCGGTTTCGGGGTATTTCATGGACGACTCGTGTGGTGGAACGGATGCGGAAGCTTTATCGGAATTTGCCCAGTATTCAACTCGGTTATCTGGCTGCTATTTTTGCCCAGGCCGGACACGAGGTTTATGTAACGGATAACAAGTGGATACCGGGAGATCTGGCCCTGGTCTTAACCTCAATTGTAGATTTTCGACATGAGATTCAATGGGCGGAAGAAGCCAGGCGAAGATATGGAATGCAGGTTGGATTTTTTGGGACTTTTGCAACCCATGTCCCAGAAGTATTAGCCGGTCATGGGGATTTCATCATTAAAGGAGAACCCGAGCATGCTGCCCTGCGGTTAGCCCAGGGCGAAATCTTGAAGGGTCCCGTTGTCAGTTCGACCATCCAGGATCTGGATTCTTTACCGTTTCCTCGATGGGATTTAGTGTACCGAAGAAGATTCGGCCATGCCGTAGGTCATTCCCTCTTCTCCATGCGATCGGTTTTTCCTTTACTATCCAGCCGAAGTTGTCCGGAGTTCTGTACGTATTGTCCTCATCGTATTACGGCAGTTTATCGGGCCCGTAGTCCCCAAAATGTGCTTGAAGAGATTGAGCAGATTTGCCGTCAATACGGTAGAGTTTTCCTGGTCTTCCGGGATCCTCTCTTTACAGAGGAAAGAGACCGGAGTATGGCGATTGCCGAAGGAATCATCCGCAAGAACCTTCCGGTCCGATTTGAGTGTGAGACCAGACTGGATAGTTTAGATAAAGAGTTGATTGATCTCCTCTATAGAGCCGGATTGCGTGCTCTAACCTTTGGAGTAGAGTCGGTCGATTCCAATACCCTCAAGCGCGTTGGCCGAAGACCTATCCCTCCGGAACACCAAAAGGACATCATCTCTTATTGTAGTAAAAAAGGAATCATGACGGTGGGGTTCTATGTAATAGGGTTCTTAACCGATACCATAGAAAGTATCCAGGCTACCATTGATTATTCCATCGATTTAAATAGTACGATGGCCCTGTTTAAGATTCTGACCCCTTACCCCGGAACCCCTCTTCGTAAACGCATGGAGTCTCTTATTACCGAAACTGATTTAGAGAAATTCGATGGCTATACTCCTACTTTTAAACACCCTAACCTAACCCATGAACAACTTCTATTTATGCTTACGACCGCCTATAGCCGGTTCTATATCCGACCCTCCTGGGGATGGAATTATCTGGGGCTTCCAAATTGTTTTGCCAAATGGGTCCAACGCTGGGATGCGTATGCCCAACGGCGTCAACGTGAGATTGAAATGGCTTATTTTACCTCTCAGGAGCCTAAAGCGATTAGCTGATACCGTCCATTGTCCAGGGTTCTTTATACTTGACAAATCCTGAAGGCCCATGGACAATGGACAAAGAGAATATGATTCGAACTATCGCACGTTATGGCGCCCGGCAGGTCCCCGGAACCACTCAGGCTTTACTTAAAACATTTTTGAGGGGTCAGGGGGTTCAGGGCCCCGCCATTCGACAATTTGAAGAGAAGTTTGCTGCTTATCATGGTGTTCGCCATGCTATCACGGCTTCATACGGACGTATGGCCTTTTATTATATCCTTCGGGCGTTGGACCTGCCCCCCGGCTCCGAAATTATCTTCCCTGCCCTGACGTTTTGGGTTATTCCTGAAATGGCACGGGTGGCAGGATTACGGCCTGTATTCGTCGATATTGATCCTTATACCTACAATTTGGACCCTCAGGCTCTTTCGACCGTAATAACCGAGCGAACACGAATCATCGTACCGACTCATCTCTACGGACAACCCTGCGATATGGACCCTATCTTAGCCATTGCAAAACAGCATGGACTTTATGTCATCGAGGATTGCGCCCATGCCATTGGAGCTACCTATCGAGGATCTAAAACTGGAACATTTGGTCATGCTGCTTTCTTTAGCTTTCAAATGCTCAAAGGATTGAATACTTACGGGGGAGGAATGGCCATCACTAACGATGACCGGCTGGCCGAACGAATTCGGCAACTGGCCGAAGCAGAACCCTGGCCTTCAACCAGGGAGGTTATATCGAAACTGTTCTCCGGATATCTTCAACGGGCTTTCATCAGCCCCTATGGGTTTACTTTCAGTCTTTTTCCGGCTTTTTACATTGCCTCCTTCTTCGGACACCATGATTTAACACGTTACATTTGGGAAAAAATTCGACCCCTGGATCCGCTACCTTCAGCCTATCGACGACGTTATAGTAATGCCCAGGCCGTCATCGGACTGAAAGTACTGGAAGTAATTGATAAATTGAATGCAAAGAGTCAAGAACATGCCCGCCGATTGACGGAAGGCTTGAAAGAAATCCAATCGATTTTGCCACCCCAGACCCTTCCTTATACCTCGCCGGTTTATTACCAATATTGCATACGCACCTCAGATCCCATTACCTTAAGCCGTCGCGCAATCCGCCGTGGTATAGATATGGAAATCATGCATGTGGACATATGTACCCGCTTGGAGCTATTTGCTCCTTACACCTCCCCGTGTCCCCATGCCGAATCAACCGAAGGAACCCTACAATTGCCCGTTTACTCGGGACTCCAACCCCAAGATATCCGCCGAATCCTCCGGGTTATTCAAGATATCAGTCGCGATTTACCTCCCCTGACGATGACCGGACCTGGAAAACCGTAGGCCTCCTTAAATCCAAATGAGATGAGATAGCGTATCCCTGAAACACCTAATCCTGACCGGGTTTATAGGGAGCTTTTAAGTATCTCTCAACTTTCTTATGGGAGTCTTCAAAATCTTTCAACGCGAGAACATTTCGATATGACTCCAGAGCCTTGTCTCTTTCTCCGAAAGTATCATAGATTTTTCCTAAGCTGAGATGTGCATAGGCCAGAACCCAATACTTATCCGTTGAATCGGTATGAACCATGGCGTCGAAATATTTTTTAGCTTCTTCATATTTTCCGGCCAATCGTAAACTCTCTCCAAAAAAGTATGTGGTAATATTTAAGGACTCTTCTCCATAAACTTCTTTTGCAGCAGCCAGTTCCAGTATTTTTCTATAGGTATGAATGGCATTGTCATAATCTTTGAGTTCTTTATAGCAATAGGCCAACAGGCCTAAATAATTGAGATTTTCCGGATATTGATCCGTTAACTCCTTAAGTAGGTTTAAAGCCTGAGGGGCTTTATTTTCGTACCTTACATAGAAAAAAGCCAGGAAAAACTTGGCTAAATCCCTACCATAGGTTCCCTTTTCCATGGCAAGTTGCAATTCCTTGAGGCCTTTTTCCTGACCCCCATACAAACCAAACAAAACCTTACTGAAGACTCGAATATAGCCCGGGAAGGTAGCCGTGAAATAATCATAAAGGCCTAATCCCAGATAGGCATCATAAATTTCCGGGTTGATCTCCACGACTTTCTCGAAGTAGGCCCTGGCCTTCATAGATCGCACTATGGCTTCCCATCGATGGTTATAAGAACCTTCCAGCAATCCCCAACGGCCATACAAGCTGGCTAAGATAAGCAGGGTGTCGGTATCATTTTTGTTCCTCTTTAAACGCGCTTCCCCCATTTTAATAACCTTCTGGCTCAATTCAATGAAATGTTTCTCGGCTTCTGTATTCTCCCGCTTATTGATAAATATCGACCAGTAGGTCTCCGCCTGTAAAAAATAGCCTAAAAGACTTTCCGGGTGTTTTTGGATGAACCGTTCAAAGTTTTCTAGGGCCTGCTGAAAGTTATAGCGCTGATACTCTCCAACTCCCTGACGAAGGTCCGGATCATTAACCTCCTCTAACACGCTATTTTTATAAGCTTCCTGGGGAAAGGTTTGTTGAGTAATGAACAAAACCTGAACTACAAGCAAAGCGAATAAAAAACCTCTTAAGTTTTTTTCCATTTCATACCTTGTACGGGCGTACGGCCGTACGCCCCTACTTTTGATGAGGGCTTGATCTCTTCTATCCAATCTATGTTTATATATAAAAAGACGAGCCTGTAAAAGATAGCAGTCAATGACCTGCTGGGTTGACCCATTGCAATCCTTCCTGCAATAAACGAAAGAATTCCTCTCTATTGCCATCAAAACGATGATTTCGAGCTTTAATTAATATAAACCGCTTCGGTTCTTGCCCGGTATCAAACATCCGCCGGGCTGTTTCCGGAGAAACCCATTCATCTTGAGTGGCATGGATCATTAGCAAAGGAAGTGGAGCAACTCGAGGCAAAAAATCAACACTCCAAAACAGCGGCTCCCTGGGATCTTTTTTGGTAAGGTACGTAAGGTTATCTACCCATCGCCAGCCTAAGGCACTGGTTTCTGCCAGGCCGATAGTAATCAGACCCTTGAATATCTTTTTGTTTTCTTCCGAAGCCGCTGCCAGCAAACATAGTCCGGCTCCTTCGGACCAGCCAACCAGAGTAACCCGTTTATTCGCTCCCTGGACCATCCATTCTGCAATTTGCCGGAAATCTGACATAACGTCTGTTTCTTTTAAGGTTGTTTTACCGGTAAAACTTTTCAGGTAATGTTTAGTATCCAGCCCATACACATCGTATCCCCCAGAGGCCATAACCTGAGCAAGCTCGATGGCATAGCCCCGCCATCCTCCATCTCCAGGGGCAAATAGAATTTTAGAATTTGAACTTTTAGGCTCTCCCCGAGCAGGATATAAATAAATATACTGTGGCTGCCCTCGAAGAATGAGCACATTTTTTCCTGCGAAGGGGGTCTGGGCGAACAGAAGAGCAGGAAATAAAACTCCTATCAGAATACTACAAAGGTATGACCGGTAAAGACACCTCTGTAGAATTGATCTACTTTCATAATTATTTTCACTATGAATAAATATCATACAGAAAAAGCAAAGGGCATCTAGAGACCTCTGGCGAGTGGATTCAAAGAAAACGTAAAGCCAGAACTCGTGAAATACCCTCTCTTCAACTCAGAGACTTTGCTCAAAGCAATAGCTAACCGCGGTAAATCGAAAGGATTTCGATAAACCACATAGCGCGGCTCCCAAAAACTCACGAATTTTGCTTTATATTGCCGTAACCCAATATAGCTGAAGAGGAAGTTCAGGTGCTGAAAAAAATAGTGAATGGCTTTCTCTTCCCTTGAAGCTTGTTCATTTTCTTGAAATCCAGACATAGGAGCCATCCCTAAGTCAAAACGTTGGTATCCTTTTTCTTGATTGTATAAAAAAAGCTTTACAAAGAGATAGTCCATGATTCCATTGGGAACTCCCCTACGATGTCTCATAAGGTCAATAGTCGCTTCTCCCTTGCAATAGGAAGGAACTATATTTGCAAACGCCAGAATCTGACCGTTTTGGTCGATGGCTACAAACAGGGGAGTAGATCGAATATAGTTCGGTTCGAACCTCCCCAACGTAAATCCGCGCTCCCGACGTCCCGGAACCTGCAACCATTCATCAGAGACCTCCTTTACTTGTAAAAGAATTTCCTCAGGAATGGGGGGTTTGTAGTAAAGAGCTTGAATTCCAGACTTTTCCAGTTGATTGGTATAATGCCGAATTTTCTTCATAGCTTTTCCCTGAAGGCTGAACCGTTTTAGATCTACGATAGCACTATCCCCAATTTTCAGTTTTTTAAAACCTAATTTTTGATAGATAGGGAGAAAATCGGGTAAGGTTTGGTGGAATCCAAGTCCCCAATCATTCTCCTGGCAAAATTCCATAAAGGTACGAATTGTATCTTCTATTTCCTCTTCAGGCCCTACAGGATCTCCCAATACCACGGCGAAATTTCCTCCAACGCGGTAAGCAAGAAAACACCTTTGAGAAGGTGAAAAAAAGTAAGATTTATCCGGCCAAAGTTTAAAATAATCCAGTGCCGAACGGCCCCATTTGAGTACGATCTCTGTTGCCATGGCACGCTCCTGGGGATGAGTTCTAAATTGATAAAGGACCGGTCGAAATAGTACGAAAATACAATAACCCACGGTAGTCATAGTCATCATATAAAGAGAATTCACGAACCAGTGAGCGTAGCGTGTGTGGGGTACAACTTGTGGATCCCCAACCAGAGAGAGGAATAGGAAGGTTTCGTAGATGGAATTGCGGAGGGTAAAGTTGATATGAAACTCTTTCTCATCAAGAAACCAAAACCCGGCCATCCCATAGCTAATCGCCACGGTAACAGCTATTCCTAAACGGATCAATTCTAAACGCAAGTCTGGAATACTACTTTTTACAGTAAAACTTTTTCGGACTAGAACCAGCAAAATCAGCAAAACCATGGAGGATAGCACATCTTCATAATCAAGTCCTTGGGTTAAATGGAAGATGATGGACAGGCACGCTAACAAAAACACGCTTTGAAAGGCCCTTTTCTTTCGTTTATAAATGTTAATAGAAGAGATAACAAGGGCAAAGCCAATCAACAAGGTCAGAAAGGCAGAAAGATGGAGAAATTCCAGTGGAAAAATCTCTACGAACCAGCCAGCACGCAGGGATAGGCCTGGACGTATGAGAGAAAAGAGATTTACCAATCCACTTCCAAAAGTAACCCCCGCAACTATCCAGACCAAGACACGTCGCTTTTTCATCATGGAGAATAATCTTATCTCCCATTGGCCAGAGTTCAAGACTTTACTGAACAACCTCTTTACCAACTGAGAGATTAATCTGATAAAGACTGATCAGGTAATCAGCTAACGCTTGATGATAATTTAACTGGGTATCTCGATAGGTTCGTTCAGCATCCAGGAGATCCAACAGCGAAGTCTCTCCTTGACTATAGGCAAATTGGGCTATCTCTCTTAAACTTTCGGCCTGTTTCAGATATCCTTCTGTACCAGACGTTCCAACCTCATAAAGAAGTACAGTTTCACGGGTACTTTTAAAAGATTCGAAGGCGTTTTCAACCTCACTCATGATTTGTGATTTTAAAGCTTCTAAAGTGATCTTACTTCGCTGAACCTCCAACCTGGAACCTTGGATCTCTCCCTGATTTCGGTTAAACAGAGGGAGAGGAACACTAAATCCGAAGATGCCCGTATTATCAGGGCCTGTTCGTTTATAATCTATCTCAGCCGTGATATCTACTTTACCATTGGCTACTGCCAGCCGGGCATCGGTTTCAGCTTTTTCAGTGGCTTTGAGAGCTGAAATCCAATCGGGTCGATGGTGAAAAGCTGCATCGATTAAGTCGTTCAGGGCTAGTTGAACATTTTTAAATTTAAGATCCCCTTTTACCTCAAAATCTTTGCTAAGCCTGGGGGTATAGAGAAGATTCCATAAGGCTACCCGGGCCTGAGTTAACTGTAAGGTGGCAACATTCAAATCATTCTGAAATTTTAATTGTTCCAGGGTTATCTTCTTAAGATCGCTTCCCGAGATATCTCCTTTTTGAAACCGTAACATATTGAGCCTGATAATTTCCTGGAAGGCCATCAAGTTCTTTTGGGCTAATTCCCGATTTAACTTCGCCAGTAAAAGTTGGATAAAGGCCTTTTTTACCTCAAAGGTGAGTAAACGCACACGATCGGCAAAATCGGCTTCTGCTATCTGAGTTTCTAGCCGGGCACTTTGAATCCGTAATTGACGCTTACCTCCTCTTTCCAGAAGTTGGCTGATAACAGCGGTATACTCTTTGACAGGCGAAAGAACATCATTTGTATTACTGAAGACCGGGTTCGGTCGCAGCCCAGCGGTAATTTCCTTGGTTTGAGCTATCTGAATCCTAAGTTTCCCACTCATAAGATTGGGATTGTTTTCCAGGAGCAACCCTACCGCTTCATCTAGTGTGATTTGATGAATGGGGGCCTGGGATTTAGGGGTTTGGGCAAACCCGGGTATCACACCCCCTACTTCAAGAGCCAGAATAAATAGAAATCCTATCAGTTCCTTCAACAGAATTCATAAATCCCCAAAAACTACGAAGTAAAAATCATCGTAGTCCCCGGTAGATCAGAAGATGTTCGATAGCAGTACATAGAAAGCCGGAGCTATAATCAAGGACAAACCCATAGAAAGGCAAAGTCCACCCATGACAGCAATGGCTAACGGTTGCTGCATTTCAGCCCCAGCTCCAATCCCCAAAGCCAGGGGAAGCAACCCTAGCATAGCTGCCAGGGTTGTCATCATAATAGGTCGTATCCGGCGACGTCCTGCTAGAATCAGAGACTCAAGGATATCGGAATGAGAGGCTTCATAACGTTTTGCGGAATCTAACAGGAGGATCCCGTTTTTAGCTACAATCCCTACCACCATGATGGTTCCCATGAAAGAAGACACGTTAAACGGAGTATGAGTGAACCAGAGGGCTCCTAAAGACCCTGAGATAGAAAGGAGTGTGGTCAGGATAATGGAAAGCGGAGGAATAAAAGTGCTAAATTCGAAGAGAAGAACGATAAAAACCAGGAGAAATGCAGTCAGTAGTACGGTTAATAAATCTTTGAATGCTTCCTGCTGACTACGATATAAACCTCCATATTCCAGCGTTACACCCTTAGGAAGTTGAACCTTGCGGTGTAATTGGCTTTGAAGCTCTCGGATAGTACTACCTAAATCCCTTCCACTTAATCGGGCCGTAACTGTTGTAACCTGGCGTAGATTATCCCGATTAAGCTCAGTATGGCCCTTTTCGACCCGGATGTCAGCCAACTCTCTTAAAGGAACAGAAATCCCTTGTGAATTAATTAAGGTGAGTTCTTTAAGCAGATCCAGGTTCTTGCGATACTCCATAGGGAACATTACCCGGAGTCCGATCTCCTGATCCCCTTTGATGAGGTTGGAAGCAAGGGTTCCTGTCAGAATGGTATTGAGGTTCGTGGCGATTTCCTCTACGCTCAGGCCGTTTCGAATGGCCCTCTCCTTATCAATATCTATTGAGATAACAGAACCGCTCACCACAACTCCATCAAATACATCTACAACTCCAGGGATTGACTCAAGTACCTGGGCGATCTCCCTAGCCTTCTCCTGTCGAACAGTGTTATCATCGGAGAAAATCTTTACCTCAATGGGAGAAGGAGAATGGGTCAGATCTCCAATAAGATCCTGGAGGATCTGAATAAACTCAACCCGAATAGCAGGTTCTGACGATTCAATCTGTCGCCTTAGATCATCCATGATTTCTTCAATTCTCCGGGTTCTCCGATCTTTGAGTTTAATCAGAAAATCTCCGGTATTAGGCTCTGTAATCGCCAGACCCAACTGGGTTCCAGTACGCCGAGAGTAGCTTTCTATCTCTGGAATGGCCTGGATAAGTGCTTCTAAATGCTTCAACATACGATTCGATTCTTCCAGGGAAGTCCCAGGTGGAGTGACATAATCCAGAACAAAAGCTCCCTCATCCATTTCTGGCATAAATCCAGACTCTATGGTTCCGTATACAAGATAAGAACCTCCGACCAGAATCAGGATAATGACGAGAACGATCCAGGGTCGAGGAAGAATCCAGCGAATCGCCCGTTCATATCCGATCAGAATACTTTGAAATAAACGTCCACCTTCTTCACAGCTTCGTTGAGAAACATCAAGGTAATGCCCAGGATCCTCCTCCATGTAAGGAGAATCTTCGTTGTCGCCCTGATCATAGTCAATCTTAACCGGGCGATCATAAAAGCCGGTTCCGTCCATAGACCCAGAATCTGTACTAGGCGTGCTGAAGGATCCGTCTCCTCCTTTGCTTCCATCACCGACCGTCTGGTAAGAACTATTCCTGTCATCACCCCGTCGAGGCCTGTGTTCTTTATAACTCATAGAACCCGACAAAGGAATGGTTTGAATCCATTCTCGCTTTTTCCATGAAAAAAGACTCGTAGTCAAACGGTTTATCGCTGTTATCGACCTGCTATAAATTGCACTACGGCGAATCCAGCTGTTATCCAGGGTCTTTTTTATTGACTTTTCGGATAAAAATAGGGCAGCCAGGGTCGGTGTGAGGGTTAAAGCCAACACCAAGGAGGTGAGGAGCGCCAGAACCATTGTCATAGAAAAGGGTTTGAAGAAGGCTCCAGTAAGACCTTGAAGAAAAGCCAGGGGAATAAACACGACAATGGGTGTCAAGGTAGAGCTGATAACCGCCGGGGTAATCTCGATTATGGCGTTTCTTATAGCTATCAAACGTGTCTCCCCATCATCCAAGTGTTTCACAATATTTTCAACCACCACGATGGCATCATCAATGATCAATCCGACAGCGGCGGCAATACCCCCTAGAGTCATTAAATTAAAACTCATATTCCATACATACATGAGTACAAAGGTTATGAGAACCGTTGATGGAATAACCAGAATGGCTACGACCGTGCTCCTCCAGGTTTTTAAAAATAATACAAGAATCAGGGTAGACAAGCAAAGCCCCAAGAGGATACTATCTCGAACGTTTTTAATGGACTCTCGAACCAGGAGGGATTGATCATAAAAAGTAGAGATAACGACGTCAGGTGGAATTTGCCTCCGGAGGGGTTCCAGGGTATTCTTGACTTCATCTGCAATACGGACCGTATTACCTCCTGGCTGGCTATAGATATTGATAAGAACGGCCTGGGTTCCATTTGCTGTGACAATCACATTTTCTGGTCGTACTGCAGGTTCTACCGTAGCCAGATCACGAAGACGAATGGGTACTTTATTGTCTACTTTCAAAATGAGGTTTTTAATCCCCTCTGAGTCGTTTACCTGCCCACTCACAAGTACAAGATAGAGTTGATAGTTTTCCTCTAACAACCCACCTGAAGAAATCCAGTTTGTAGCCTTTAAGGTGTTCACGACCTGGTCCAAGGTCATTTTAAAAGCCGCCAGCTTAACAGGATCGACTATGATATGATATTCCCGAACTTTACCCCCTACCACCACCGCCTCCGAAACCCCCTGGACTCGCCCCAGTTGAGGACGCAAACTATAAGTTGCTAGATCGGTAAGATCTGCCAGGCTCTGGGTTTTAGAAGTCAAACTGAACCCCATGATGGGGAAAATGGTAGGAAATAAGCGTCGGGCTGTAATACTGGTTGGAGGAGGAAATGTCGAACTGATTTCTGAAAGCCGGGATTGGATCAACTGAAGGGCTTGAACCATATCTATTCCCCAATCGAAGTTGAGATTGATTTCCGCAGAGCCCCGGCTGGTAGTCGATTTAATCGTACGGATTCCGGGGACAACACCGACTCCCTCTTCAATAGGTTTTGTAACCGTCACCAACATCTTTTCGGCAGGTTCTACCTCATTTTCAGCAATAACGACAATTCGGGGGATACTGATATTTGGGAAAATGGCTATTGGAAGACGAAAGGCTAGATAAATTCCCCCTAAACTTAGGATCAGGGTCGTAAAAAGAATAGCTTTTCCATGTTGAAGTATCCATGAAAAGAATCGGCTCATGGCTCCCCTTGTACCAGATGCTCAGGCTTTACCTTCGTACCATCCGGAAGACCGTAAACCCCTTCCGTAATCACGATTTCTCCTTCTTCTAACCCCTTTAGAATCTGAACAAAACCATCGTTTATTACTCCCCGAACTACCTCCCGACTCCGGGCTATCGCGTCTTTGTCTACGACCATGACCATGGCTCGGGAGGTTTGTTCGTCTAAAAGAGCTGCTTGCCTGGGAATCACTAAACTGTCTGGATAAACCCGTGTAATAACCTTGACGGTTGCATAATCCCCAATTTTTAACTCCTTCTCCCGATTGGGAACCTGTACCCATATCTCAACAGTACCATTGGTTGGATCGAGGACCGATCCGATCTGAATAACCCGACCTTCAAATACCTTGTCCGGGTAAACTTTTACCATCACTTGAGCCTCTGAACCCGCCTTCACCTGAGAGGCGTCTTCTGGAGTAAAGTGAGCCCGTACGATAACTTCATCTAATTTCATGATGGTTACTATGGGTGCTTTGATGTCTACAACCTCTCCCGGGTATACAAACTGCTCGGTCACAACTCCTGTTAAAGGACTTCGAATGAGGGAACGATCCAGATCGATTTGAGCCAATTCTAACTCACTCTTTTTCTGAAGTACTAAGTCCCAGGCTGCTTCAAGGTCCTCCTTTCGAGAACCCTTTTTAAGGAGTTGTAAGTTTTGTACAGCCGTTTGATAATTACTACGAGCAGTTTCCAGATCTACTCTGGCCTGCTCGTAGTCTTTTCGAGATATCGCCTCTCGTTGGAAAAGTTGTGTTTTTCGGTCTAATTCTGCTTGAGCATTATTTAAAGAGGCCCGGGCAGAGTTTACACTGGCTTCCGCCTGTTTAATCTCCTCGGGTCGAGATCCAGCCTTTACCTTCTGAAAGCTTGCCTGGGTCGACTTTAAATCAGCCTCCGCCCTTAACTTAGCCAACTCCAGGTTCTGGTTTTCAAGAACAGCTATAAGGTCTCCCTTCTGAACCTCGCTTCCCTTCTGAACTTTAAGCTCTTTGACAGACGCTGAAAGCATGGAGCTGACGGTAGTCTGTTCAAGAGGATAAATAGAACCTACACCTGAGACAAACTCTACCACCTTCCGACGTTCTACCCGGGTAACCTTAACAGTAACCTCAGGAGCAACCTCTTCCTCCTTTTTCTGAGCGTCCGAAGCCGAACACCCCAACAAATATAACATCAAAAAGAAGCTTAAAAATCTTAAGGTCATAAAAATGCTAAAATAACCTCTATAAGGATTTCTAAAAAATTAAGTTATGGACAGCCTTCTTCTTTGAAAGAGCTATCCACAACTTGTTAGATTCAGAGCGAAGCTCTGTTAAGGAGAGGTCCCTTAATGCTCTTTTGCACCCATTTAGCCTACAAATCTGATGCCACAAATTTCCGTCCTAGGTCCCCATTAAAAGTTGCTCCCTTTATACCAGGTCGGTATTGAAATGGGGTGTAAAGCAGGCATAGTCCACTCTAACCCTCCCCGCAGGCAAGGAGGGAAGGAAGAGGCTGCCTGTTAAGGGCCACCTAGCGTTGTCCCCTCCCAAGATGCAACCTCTTCAATCGGAATGGGTATTACCAGGATAGAATCCCTAAAAGAGGATTAAAAAGTCCTGAATTAGGTATTTATAACCGTCCTTGATCAAGGGTCCGGATGATCCTGCGAGATTTTCTGCCTTACTTTTGGATGGCACTCTTCTTGCGTTGAATTTGGAGTAGATAGGTCGTTAAGGGGAGAGTTGGGTCCAGATAATCCCTGGGTTTCCCCCTCCCAACACAGGAAGAGGGTTAGGTTAGAAAAACATTTACCCCTGAAAGCCAAGGCCACCTCGGGTGAAAAACCAAGGGTCTTGCCAACCTGAAGGGAACGATGTTTTCTTCAACCCGGCATGACCTCTGGTAAGGAATCCTTCAAATGGGGTATCAGAAGAAATATTGAGGAGTTTTTAACAAACTTCCTATGAAAGGAGAAGAATTATGAGAAAAATTAACCATGTTCTTAAAATCCCTGTTTTGTTACTACTTATAGGGATCTCCACCAGTATATATGCAGAAGAAAAAAGTAACAAAGTTCAAGAACCTTCTTACAAGGGTTCTATTATCGTTGGCCAGGCAGAACGAAGTGACTTCCCCGATATGGCAAAGATTTCTTTACAAGAAGCTATGCAAACTGCTCTTACCAGGGTTCCAGGTAAGGTTCTCAAAATAGAACTGGAGAATGAGAACGATTACCTGGTTTACGGGGTAGAGATTGTCTCTGGCGACAAGTCCATAACAGATGTTAAGATCGACGCAGGAACCGGTTCGGTTTTGAAGTTAGACCAACACTCGGCAGATCACCGTGAGGGTAAGAAACATAAAAACAGAGAACGAGAAAACGAAGAAGAGGAGGATTAGGGCTAATTCTATAGTAAGAAACCCTTCAAGGATGCAGGAGGAGGGGACTTCGAGCATTATGGCCTAAGCTAATTCTGTAGTAAGAAACCCTTCAAGGAGGTTTTCATGAATCCTGTAGAAGTTTATGGTTTGAAAAAAACCTTTGAGGAAAGGCTTGTTCTGGAGGATATCTCCCTGGTAGTTCACTCGGGAGATATCTATGGCCTTTTAGGACCCAATGGCTCGGGCAAGACAACCACACTACGTATCCTTTTAGGTATTCTCAAGCCTGATGAAGGAGTTATAACGGTATTGGGAATGGACCCTTTCTTAGCCGGTCCGCAGTTACGTCAAAGGGTCAATGCCTTACCTGAATCCTATGGCCTTTACGGATGGATGTCAGCCCTAAGTTACCTGAGCTTTTTTGGTCAACTCTATGATATTGCCCTTACTCTGGATGATTATCAGGACTGGTTGCAACAGGTTGGATTGGAACCCGGTGATAGTCGTCCTATCAGGACCTTTTCCCAAGGAATGAAACAACGGTTGGGGATTGCGCGGGCTATGATAAACAATCCTGAAGTTCTATTCCTGGATGAGCCAACCAATGGCTTGGATCCACGAGGAAGAAGAGAGATCCATGATCTTTTGCTTAAGCTGAATCGAGAAAAAGCCACGACTCTGGTTATTTCTACCCATATTCTGGATGATGTGGAACGTTTATGCACCCGCATCGCTATTTTGGATAAAGGAAAAGTCCGCTATGAAGGAATGCTTACCTCTTCTCTTAACAAACCATCCATCCGCCGTTATCGTTTTCATTTAGAAAATGGCTATCAACTCCCTTCAACTTGGAGTTATCCGGGTATATCGTTGATTGAAAGGAAAGGAGATTGGATGACCTGTCTGGTTGAGGATATGACTCCAACCATGGTTATTAAAACCCTTATCAACAGCGGACTACCGATTATCGAAGTTGAAGATGTCTCCGATAAGCTAGAAGATCTCTATCTTGCTTACACCACAGGAGGTATGGCATGAATACCTGGGTACCTTTAATTAAAAAAGAATTCCTCGAAGATCTCCTGGCAACGCGAGGGATTCTTCTCCTCGTTGTGACCACTGTTATTCTCAGCATGTTCTCCATCCTGCTGGTCAGCAATACAGAATTAAGCTTGATAGACAACGCGCAAGCGGTGTATATGATGAGCGGCATCATTATTACCATGGCCTCATTGGTTGCCATAATACGAGGAAGTGATGGCTTTGCCGGAGAGCGGGATCGGAAAACCTTAGAAATCTTAATGTTGACACCAGTTACAGGACAGGACTTGGCATTCACCAAACTGATGGGAATTCTGTTTTCCTGGTTGATTCTTTTGGCCCTTTCAATCCCCTATCTCTGGGCCGTAGGGAATCTTGGACAAAACCTCTGGCCTTCTATGAAATATCTATCCCTAGTAGGAACCTTATTGGTTTTAATTTTTGGTGGTTTGGCTTTGATATTGTCCGCCAGGATGAAATCCTTCAAAAATGTGTTATGGGCCAATCTGATTATTTTTCTCTTGTCTGGAAGCCCCATTCTTTTAGGACCTTCGTTAAGGCAAACTGCTGTAGGACAGGTGATCGATCTCATAAATCCCTTTGCAAATGCATTAAACACGCTTGATAGCGTGGTGATTGACGGGCAGGGAATAACCTTTCAACTTTTAAGGCTGACCCTCTTGAGCTGTTATTCCTTTATAGTCTTCTGGCTCCTTTATAAAACGACGAGGAACATCGAATTATGAGGTATCTCCACTTAAAAAGCCTAGGTCTTTTCATAGGGATTGTTCTCTCTTTACCCGGCACAAGGATTGCTCCTGCAGCAAATACGCTTTCGATCCAGGTAACCCTGCAACGCCCAGATGAAATTTTGAAAATGGGTAACACTCCGACTTTCATTGGCACTGTTAAAAACCTCGGACCCCAACCTTTAAAAGGACTCACAGCTTATATAGCCTTGCTATCTCTAGAACCAGGCAAGGAACATCCGGTAGATCTTGAAGATTGGTCGGCGCAGACAGCCATCCATATACATCAATTGTCGGCAGGCGAAACCCATACCCAGGGGTGGGATATGAGGCTAATTCAGGCTGGAAAGTTTGGCATACTCTTAACGGTAATTAACCCTCAGGAAAGTCGGCCTATCGTGAGTGATCTCATACCTTTTGATATCCAACCTAAGCCTACCCTGGCTTCAGACCGAATTCTTTTTGTTTCTATAGGAGAACCTTTATTCCTTTTATTCCTATTCGGAAGTTTGCATACAAAATCCTTGAAAAACAGAACCTTCCTTGACCGAACTGAGAACTAAGGTCTCGAGCTTCGGTCTTCAATTCAGGATTTCGGGGTGCTGTTTTAAGGACTCAGTCAGTTGGCTTTCCGGTAAACCTTCTTTACTCAAGTAGCCTACCTCCCTTGACCTTGCGAGATCTTTTCATCTTAAATTTCTGAGTGGCATCCTTCTTGTACTAGATTCTTGTACTAGATTAGATGTGGAAGTTACTCGGGTTACCGAAACTTTCTAAACCCTAACTTCCACTGTGCCTCTACGTAATCTTTACCGAAAGGAGAAGTGACCCTATGAAACGACCCATTCCAGTATTTTTGGTCTTAGGGATATTCTTCATTTTCTTCGCTGGATGTGGTAAATCCTCGCGTTCCCCCACTTCCCCAACAACCAGCTCCAGTTCAACCCAATTTTCATCGAGCTCACAGAATTCCAATATAGAAGATTCTTCAGGTATGGAGGATTCTTCAGGGATATCAGATATGTCTGATCAGCCTGTTGATCCGAGCCTTGCCAGAATTACGCCCGATCAAGCAAAGGCTGCTGCCTTGGCAGTTGTAAGTGGTACCGTACTCCGGGTTACCCTTGATGATGAGAATGGACAGATTGTTTATTCTGTTGAGATTCAGACTTCCAAGGGAATCAGCGACGTGAAGGTAGATGCTACAACCGGACAGGTGGTTAGAGTAGATAACGGACAAGATTAAAATTGTTGTAGTCAGGAAACTCCCTGGGAGCAGGGGGAAATAGCTTGATTTTTATCCCCTGCTCTCGCCATGGAGAAAGGAGATGGAAGATTCATGATAAATTTTTATCGTTTTCTTATTGGACTGGGTCTATGGATGTGGTGGGTACCTTCTACTCTTCTTTATGCTGGACAGCCCCTCGAGACAGAAACGGCACGACCCCTTAAAGCAGGATGGTTTAAGGTGGAAAACACCTTTGAGTATCAAACTTCTTCCGAAGGGACGGAGACGGCTGTACCCATGGCAATTGAGTATGGTATAACCGACAATCTAGAGCTTTTGGTGGAGCCGGTTTTCTATACAGCCATTCGCCCGAAGCAAGGACGGCAGGCAACCGGGCTTGGAGACTTGGAGGTAACTCTTTCCTATCTTTTTTGGTACGAGAGCCTAAAGTTCCCTGCACTTGCCACTGCCGTTGAAGTAAAGCTTCCAACGGCGGATGATATTCTTATCGGTACCGGAAAAACCGATTGCACCGGATACCTCATTGCCAGCAAACGATTTGGCAAATTCGATACCCATGCCAATATCAGCTATACCATCATCGGAGAACCTTCAGGAGTCCAGTTAAACAACATCTTCGGTTTTGCCCTGGCTGAGGAATATCATCTCAATAAAAAGTTCGACATTGTCGGGGAAGTTTTTGGTAATACCTCCTCCTCGCCTAATACCGGAGAAGGAAGTAGCTCAGGCAACGAAAACGCTGTGGTACCGGAAGCAGCAGGAGGCGAACTGGTCGGGACATTAGGAACCCGTTATTACCTTTATCCTAACCTTTTTCTCTCCCTAGGCGTAAGCTACGACAATAACCGGGCAGTTTTAATTCGGCCGGGTTTAACATACTGGTTTCCCTAAGTCGAGGAAATATCCTTAACCTCCAGGTTTACCCTGAAGTCTATTCTGACCCTATATGGGAGAATCTGAAGGTAAAAGTTTGTACCAGATCAACTGGTTTATTTACCTGGCTAAGAAATAAGCGTAATACCCTGTGTCTCCTACCTGTTGCCACCCCGCCTTATCAACTGAATCTGGGATCATATCGGTAACAACTACCTTAGCACCTGCCTTGGCAAAAGCAGCCAGAATTTGCTCTCGGATTACAGGACTTGCTGTCCAAAATCCATCCCCTTCCTGACTGTAAACTTCGGCAATGATTTGAACACGGGCAAGCCGGGCCCACTTCACATTGATAGAATGGCTATAACTAGTTGACGCGACTTTGTCTCCGGGTTGTACTCCTATACGCTTTAAGCCCTCGGCCACCTGCCAGTAAATATGAGGCTGGCCCCAAGGTATGGAAAGAACATCTCCAACAGTTTTTGGAACGGTTGAGAGGATAAATGCCATTAAAACGGCAAGAGTTAAAGTGGGAACTAATCTTTTATTGGTATGAGTTAAACGAATCCCGGCAAATAAAACTACCAACGTGATTACGATAAAAGGTGCAATATAACGACGCTCTACATGGACCAGTAAAAACAAGCCTTGTGCTGTAAGTACTGGAATGAGAAGTGGCCAATAGACTCTTATATCTCTAAGAGACTCTGGTCCCTGGCCACTCTTATAGAACAGTATGGATAAACCGATCATTAATGCACCAACTGGACCCAACAACAATCTGAAATAAACGCATAAGTTTCTCAGAAGGGCTTTAGCTTGTTGAATAATCCTAAAATGTGGTTTAACACCCTCATACCAATAACTTGGATCGTACCAAGGGGGATAAGTACCCCCAACCGGGAATGCAAATTCATAGACCGGCGGGACTTCATATATTTGCTGTGTAGGATGTACAAGCGGTTTATGGTCCAGCGAGTCGCCTTGCCAATGACGACCGGGGATCTCGTTGACGTGCCAGACATAGTTCAATTTCCCGCTGTCACCAAAAGTTAATCGGCCTTTAACTTTGGAGAGAGCAATGATGAAAGGGCTTGTAATCAAGAGAAACACCATTAAGGCTATCAGGGTACGTAGTACTGTTATCCGTGGGTTATCAACCAGTATACTAACTCCAAGAAAGATAAAAGCCAGAGGGAACATAAAAGCTTTCGTGAGATAACTCAAGCCAAGGGTTGCTCCCAAAAGTACAAATGGGAACCAGCTTGTGGACTTCTTGCGGATACGTAATAACAGACCTGAAGCTAAATAAACAAATGCGGCAACACACAAGTCAGGAGTTACCGCCGAGAGAGTTATCAATTCTAAAGAAGACCAGATGAACAGGATGTAACCCAATGACAGCCACAGCCCTTCAGGCAGAACTCTATATCTATCTTTGGAAAACCGGATTGACGGACCTCCGTTATAATGAATCCATTCAAACAAAAAGAAATGAAAACAACTTAATGCCCATATGTAAATAATAAAGTTTACGAGATGTACAACGGTAAACTCCCAATACGGTGAAGGTTTCAAGACCAATAAAGCCAGACCTAATAGCCAGGAGTAGAATGGACTCCAAAGGGTATTAAGGGCCATACTCCAGTCACCCCGTAAATACGCATCTCCCATGTCAAGATAGGAGATTCCATCGGCATTCATGGTATGACGGGTAGCCCAGGTACGAATGGCGCCCATCACGCCAGCAATCAGCCAGTAAATAACTATCCACCGTTGCTGTTGGGAATCTTTATCTAATGCTGTTAATATCCTGCTTTCTATCGGTAAGAGTTTCCAAATATAACGATTTCTGCTTGCTAGCCCATCCATTTTTAACTCCAGGTGGCAATTCGGGGCGTTACTCTTACCGGCCAGGACACACCTTGTTTTTAACACCAACCCGGAAGTCGAGGAATGCCCGACAGATCGATAAGGTATCTACCACAGGTCGAAAGTGTGAGGACTTGTTTTGATCGAAATAAATGGCCGGAATGGGGACCGTTGCAATGGGTAGCCGTCGCTCAAGGGCCAGGAGAAGGATATAGAGTTCGGTTTCATACCGCCCCCCTTTGATATCTTGCACAATTTGCTCGATAAAGCTTCGTTGAAATGCTCGTAGACCGGATTGAGTATCCCGGGGGCTTCGGGGATAAAGTCTTTGTAGAAGTATAGTCGCCAGCCTATTCCCAAGGCGGCTCCGTAAGGGTATGGCTCCCAGATCGAAGGTGCGCTCCCCGATAACCAATGCTGCATTTTCCTGTATACAGGCCTGTACCAGGCGAGGAATATCCGAGGGACAATGTTGGCGATCCCCATCTAAAGTAACAAGGATATCGAAGGGAATTTCCCTAAGGGCATAATGGAACCCTTCCAGGAGGGCAGTACCCTTACCGCGATTATTCAAAAATGAAAGGACCCGAATACGTCCCTGACTCTCCGCCGCAACTTTGTGCAATACCTTATCCGTTCCATCTGTCGAACCATCATTTACAGCAATTACGTAATCCACATACTTAGCCGTCTGGATAACTACCTCTCCACAAAGTACTGCGACGTTATAACAAGGTATCACACAACAGACAACCGGATTTGGAAGAACCTCTTTGGACATATCCTTCTCGATGAGGTGCCAGTCACCGATAGTCGGAGAACAGTAATTTTGACCCCATAGGGCCGCTTTCACTCCCTAACTCCCCTCTCCCGCAGCGTGGGAGAGGGGCTGGGGATGAAGGCCACTTACAAGTCAAGCAAAACTAAGTAAACAGTGTACTACGCAGGCTCATAGGTGAAAATGAATTTACATCATTGAAGCCCCTTAAGGGTGCCCGCTTTACACCCCATTTCAATACCGACCTGGTATTACCCCTTAAAGGGTGAAAAACCTCGCTCCACAGCCTGTGCCCATATAAGTGCAAATCTGCCTTCTGTCGGAGAAGTAAAGAATTCATGATGCCCAACGGTAAGAAATCGAGCACCCTGGCAGGGGGTGCCATCCATCCAGCCGGTTAAGATACCTTTTTCAGAAATAATCACATACGGTGCCGGAATTCGAACCTCGAAGGAAAAAACATACTTTCCGTCGGATAGGGAAGGGGCAAGAAACTGGCCAACTACCCGTAGACGACCTATCGGTAGATAATTTTCCCGAAGAAATTTACCGGCACGGGGAGGAAATCGACTATTGTCCAGGGCGGCAACATAGGTATGGGTCTCCATAAGGCGTTCTGGAATATCATCTTTAATCAATCCCCGTTTGAGGCGCTCCATGGTAATCGTTTCGAGTACATAATAAAAAGCACGCGGACGGAAAATCATCTCACCTTTTACATCCATCACCGGATCCCCGGGTTGGGTAAGGGTCAGCACATCTTTAAGTAATTCTATCTGGTCACGGGTCCTATCCTGCCAGGGCTTTTCTGTCACTACCAACGAAACAATTTCTAAAAGAGCAATACCGGTGGGGACTAAATATCTTAGAAAGGAAACCGACCATCCCTTGAACCATCGACCCGCCCTATCCAGCACGAAATAGGTCAGGAAAATAAGGCAGAGGGGATAAAAAGGGAGAAAATGCTGCCGCTCGATGAGAGGCCAAAAACTATAAAGGGCCGAGAGATATACGCCGGTGACCAGGAATACAAAAGCCCGACGGATCCCCACGGGGTCGGGAATACGGCGAATCATAACCTGAGCTCCCCACCAAAGGAAGGGGTACCCTATGGGAAAAAGCAATCGGTACCATCGAAATTTGCCCCAAGAACCCAGTCCTGGAAGGATGTTATGCTTGATAACTCCATAGAAAAAAGGTTCTAAAGCCCCTCTGGCAAAGAAGAACAGAATCAACGCCCCGGGTATCAAAGAAAATCCCACCAATGCCCGCATCACACACCCGAAGAGATCAGAGAGGTTAACCGGCTGATACCCGGCAGAGAGGTAAAGCGTGGTCAGGCCGGCAATGCTAAGGGTAACAAGCAACAGAGTCGTTTTCATTGAAACGGCCATGGTGGCTCCCAACAGGATACCCACCGTAAAACTTCGCAAGAACGTTATAGGCCCTCTAACCAGGAGAACCATCGTCACCAACCAGAGTACCGTCCAGAGGTTATCCGTGCGAAACTCGGTAGAACAGAGAAAAAACCGTGGAAACAATCCTGTGAATACCGCAGCCCACAGACCAACCCGAAGAGAGAAAATTCTTTGACCCATTTCATAAGTACTCCCCAACGCCAGCAGGTAAAGGGGAATCATGGTAAGCCGCATCCAGAAGAGTGTCTCAGGGTGATCCCCCAGGGTAGCAAAGATCGGAGCCCACAGGAGGTGAAAAAGAGGGGCGTGATTATCGAATACGTCACGATATGGAAGCAGACCGTGGGCCCAGCCCCACACGACATGTAAATGCTGGGGTTCATCTGAATTGAAAGGATACCGAAAGATAAAAACAATCCGCAGGAACAGAAGGATGATTAAAAACAAAAAGGCAATTCTTTGTTCACCCACTGGTTTTTGTAAAACACCCTGTCCCTTAGAGAAGAACTCAAGCTCCCGGTTAAAGTCTTCAGTTTTTTTAATCTCCATATTTCACAGCTCTGTTGGAGTATTTCTGGATGAAAAGGAGGAAAATTCTCCATTCTGATCTCTTTCAGAGGTTTTCCCCTCTCACCTATCCGATGTACAAACCTGATACCACACTTAAACGGTCGGAATGCTAATCTGGAAAATACCTGGAATCAGGGAGCTGGATAGGAAGAACAGGTAAGAGGAAGGACTTTTTTTGAAAATTACTCTTGTCAAAATCCTCAAAAGAGGATTAAAGATCCCCATTTGGGGATTAAAATGCCTTCGCTATGGAATACCCTAGGGTACGGAGAATTGAGCCTTACCTAACCTATTCCTGCCCTCTTCCTTTAATTGTAAGGGTAAAGAGAAGCCAGAATAACCCCGAGGACTCCTCTGACGGCTTATGCAGGTTCAATAGGGAAATGGTATAACAATAGCTCTTGACAATTCAGAAATTTACAGAATCTAATTATTCTATGAGCGCCCGATTTCCTAAAACTTTACAAACTACCCTCATTAGCCTAGTTTCCCTCTCTGTTGCCGGGATTAGTCTGATGGCAACTGTTTTGCACCTTTCTATTTTATCGGATAGCCTGAACCATCAACTTAAAGATAAAGCCCTGGTACTGGCCAGAATTTTTGATATCAGTATCAAAAGCAGGCAGGAAATAGAAGATGTAGAAGGACTCCAGCAAAAGATTTTGGATCTCAAAGCTTCACGACCGGATATTAACGAGATTGATATTGTGGTTCCTGTCCCCACCGCACCGGATCAGTTTTATCTTGCAGCTACCACCAATCCCAGAGAAAAAGGAACAGGTCCAAATCCTTTAGAGGGCCAGGTTATTCAAACCGACACACCTCTTATCAATTTAGAGATTGTGGACCGACAGAGTGGTGAAGATCGTTATCATTTCTCCCGGGAACAGATCGGTTTTAAGGAAGTTATCAGATCTCTTCTTCATAGGGATCAACTTTATGTCTGGGAGGTTATTTCGCCCCTCCATGATAACCAAAATCAAGTTATTGGAAGTATTGGGATTGAAATTTCTCTGGATGAGGTTTTGGCCCAAATTCAGGCTTCTTTACTTAAATCCCTGTTGGTTTTTCTGAGCTCTCTGGCTGCCATTATCCTGGTAATCTGGTATTGCCTGAGACGGATCATCATTCATCCTCTCCAGATCTTGACAGATGGGATTCAGACGGTTCGAATGGGAAATTTTTCTTATAAGTTAGAGGTAAAGAGGCCCCGTGAACTGGGACAATTGGCCGCCGCTTATAACGACATGATCGCAAGCCTTCAGCGTTCCCGAGCCGAGATTATCGAACTTAACCGCTCTCTTCAAGATCGGGTAGACCAGGCCACGTCCGAGTTACAGAAGATAAACCAGGCCCTTGCCTTAAAAATAGAAGAGTTGGAGAAAACTCAACAAAAGTTGATCCACTCAGAGCGAAATGCGGCTGCAGCCATGATTGCGGCAGGTATTGCCCATGAGATTAAGAATCCGTTAAGTACCATCAAGCTTATCATTCAACACTTTCAGGATAAATTTATAGGCCCGGAAGCTCGAAAGGATCCTAAATATCAGGAATTCTACCAAATCATTTTAGAACAAATTCAACAACTGGATAGCCTGGTTATGGCTTTTCTGGATTATACCCGACCCCTTAAACTCCATCCGGTCCTTTGCTCCTTGCATGAACTTCTGGATAATGCCCTGGCTTTAGTGATGAGCGGAGTGACTTCTGTTGGAATCGAGGTAAAAAGGGAATATGTAGAAAATCTTCCCCTCCTCCTGGCAGACCCAGAGATGCTCAGACGAGCTTTTGTTAATTTACTTTTGAACGCCATCCAGGCGATGCCGGAGGGGGGTACCTTGACCGTTAAAACTGAATTCATTCAAAAAACCCGGCATGTACAGATTACCATAACCGATACAGGTACAGGAATAGAAGAAACGCATCTGGATAAGCTTTTTAATCCCTTTTTTACGACCAAAGCAAATGGGATTGGATTAGGCCTGGCCATTGTACAAAGAGCTATCCAGGCTCATAATGGACGAATTTCCGTAACCAGTCAGGTTGGGAAAGGTACTTCCTTTTGTATCGAACTGAGTCTCCAGACTATAGGAGAGGGAGAGCAGACGGCGGCATAAGAAAAACGGCCTTCTGCAATCTTCATGTTGGGATGAATTCCTCCCCAGTTTATATCTTAGTGGTAGATGATAACCGGGCTCAGGGAAAAGTGGTTGCCGAAATTCTGCAAGATGCCGGTTACCTGGTAGAACAGGTTACCCAGGCGCAAGAAGGGCTTAGATTATTGAGTTCCTTACCTGTTGAAGTGGTATTAACCGACTTGAAGATGCCCGGCATGGATGGGCTTGTCTTTCTGGAGGAGATCCTCAAGCAACGCTCCGATGTTAGTGTTATCCTTATAACGGCCTACGCAACGATTGAAACGGCTGTAGCTGCCATGAAAAAAGGGGCCTTTGATTATCTGGTCAAACCTCTGGATAAAAATGAACTGATTTTGGTGGTAGAACGGGCTGTAAAAACCCTCCACCTGAATCAAGAAGTTCGACGATTACGGAACCAACTCCAGGAGCGATTTCAGTTTCCTAACCTTATAGGAAATAGCAGGAGAATGAAGGAAATATTTAGAACCCTTCAAAAGGTGATGGATAGTGATGCAACTATCCTGATTTATGGGGAGAGTGGTACTGGTAAGGAAATGGTTGCTCAGGCTATTCACTTCAACAGTCCCCGGAAAGAGGCTCCCTTTATTCCTATTAATTGTGCTGCAATTCCTGAAACCCTTCTGGAGAGTGAACTTTTCGGTTATGAACGAGGGGCCTTTACCGGTGCAAACACCTCAAAAAAAGGACTGGTCGAAGCCGCCCATCAGGGGACTCTCTTTTTAGACGAAATTGGAGATCTGAGCCTTCCTTTGCAGGCGAAAATTCTAAGAATGCTTCAAGAAAAGGAAATCAGGCGGGTAGGAGGCTCTAAGCAGATCAAAATCGATGTCCGAATTATCGCCGCAACCAATAAAGATCTTCAAACTCTCGTCCAGAGAGGGGAGTTTCGAGAAGACCTGTACTATCGCCTTAATGTTATTTCCATTCACCTCCCGCCCCTCCGGGAACGAAAAGAAGATATTCCTTTGTTGGTGGAACATTTTATCCGCAGACACCGCTCAGATAAAACCTCCCGGATTCCAAAGATGTCTCCAGAAGCACTGGCCGTTCTTATGAACTACGACTTTCCGGGTAATATCCGCCAACTGGAATCTATCGTAGAAAGAATTCTATTGTTCTGCGATTCCGATGAAATCTCCGTAGCCGATCTTCCCCGGGAGGTTCTTACCCCCAGTTTCAAAATGGAAGTTCCTTATCGTCTTCCAGAACAAGGCATCTCCCTGGAAGAATTAGAGAAGAGCCTTATTTTTCAAGCCATCGAGCGGGCCGGGGGGGTGTATAAAGAAGCAGCCAAACTCCTGGGATTAAGTTACAAGACTTTTCTCTACCGGGCCGAAAAATACGGCCTGAAACCTTAACCTTTCGGGATTTTTGAGTCCTGATTTCAGGACTCATCTAAACGGCTTTCCCGTGGACCTCTTCTGTTTCTTTCCGGTTATAAACCCTTACTCTCCGATTCCTTTAGGAGAATTTTGAAGCTATCCGGTTACCGGACAGTTTTAAAATCGACGTTCTGCCGATATTAAAATCCCGATCCCTGAGAAGTGGAAAAAGTTTCCATCCTCTTGGCTGGTTAGATTCTGAGTGAAATACCGATAGGTCAGGTTCGCTCGAAGAGAGAAACGATGGCTAAAAGCATAAACAGCCGTCAGAGAACTGTTTAGACAGGTTTCATCTTGAAAGAGGGGTCCTCCTTCCTCTTGGTGTGTATTGAGGTTATTTAATTTCATTCCTAGAAATCGACCTTCTATACTTGTTTTGCGAGAAAGCCGATAGGTACCTTCCAAACCAAGAACGGGAAACGGTAAAGACTGTTTGAAATCTTCGGGTCCCCCAAACTGACTGATAATAGGGGTTTCCGATTCCACATCAAAGATAAGACGGGTATAATCTAATCCGATCAAGAGGCTTAAGTAATCGCCGGATTCCCAGGTCTTCAGAAAACGGCGGTAGAGCAGTTGTAGATGGTATAAATCCGAAGTGGAATGGATCGATACTCCCGAAGGAAAGGTCTTTCCATTGAAGTTGATGGATTCCTTCAGGGTGGTATCTCCGGATAATTTCATATAATCAAAGCTCAGGGACAAAGCATTCTTTTCCAAAAAGTAATAAGCTATTTCTACAAAGGGTAGAACCGTCCACCGTCCCATGCTCAAATCATCGGCCAGATCCAGTTTCGTACCTGTTATATCAAATTCTCGAACCTGAATAGTCCCTCCCATCCTGAGCGGCTCCAGGCCACCCTGAACACGCCAGGGGCTTTCTATGGGATAAGCCGGATCTATAAAGACCCCTAAACTAAGCCATAAAACTAATCCGACCAACCCCGTTCTTTTAAAAAGAAAGTGTGGTTTCATACCTGCGGACACATATTTTTTCGTACCAAATCGGTATTAAAAGTGGTATAAAGGATAGAGGCAATTCCCTGGGCCTTAAGTTAAGGATTAGATCCGGGGTCTAGACACTTCCCTCAAGGGTATATGCACCAGGATAAGAAAGTTAGCCCCAGCGAGGAGAGTGAGGACCTAGGCCATTCCCGAGTTCCCTCTTCCCGACGCGGGAAGGGGTTAGGTTAGAAAAAACCTACCCTTGAAAGCTATTCCCCCCTTCAGGGGGATTTTCAGGCCGAAAATAAGGCTTTTCCCCTTCCTTAGCTGGATGCACAGGGAATAGCTTCTCTACATTCGACAACCTCTTCAGAGGGAATTAATATAAGATCCTGGAAACGGGAATACTCTCCCCTGTAATCTGTCATATTTTTGCGACAGGTGAACTCACCGGATTTACGTTCCCTCTTCACCAGGTTTAAGATAAGTTACAAATCCAATGCCAGAAATCAGGTTAGAATTTTCAGTTGGGTAAAAAACCTCATCCCTTCGGTTAAGTTGGCATTACATTTGTAACTTCTTACTCCCAGTGTGATGATAAGCAAGGCTGGAATTAAAACCTGATAGAGATATAAAGCATCTTAAAAAGGATATGAGGAATCTGATACGCGTCTTAATTATCGGATTTGTTTTTGTGAATTCTCCGGTTATTGCCGATGAAGAACCGATACCTTTAAAGCTTGAAAAAGCTCTACCTGTAGAAGGTCCTGAAAATATTCAGCCTTCCGGACTGGCAATCTGCCATAACATGCTGGTCACGGTCTCCGACAAGCATGATAACACGATCTTTGAGGTTAAATTAAGGGATGACAAAGCCGTTTTAGTGCCTTACCTCCAATTTAAGCTTTCAGAACCCGTTACAGAAAGCAAATTGGACTTTGAGGGAATTACCTGTGATGAGATGGGTAATTTTTATCTTATCAGTGAAACGGCCTTTAGAATTCTTCGGGTCAGTGCGAAGGGGGAAGAAGTTTCCTGGATAACGCCAAGCTTACGATCTTATGGAAAGGAAAAAGGCCTTTTCCAGGTTCCAAATGCTTATCTGGAAGGTATCGCCTTGAGGGGACCTCATAAATTTGTTTTAGCCGCGGAAAGACAACCCAGGGGAATTATGGAAGTAGACATCGGCAAAGTACCTTTTGAAGTACGAGTTTTTAAAAACGATACCACCCAACTGACGTTACCCAAAGGTCTAAATCCAGATTTTTCCGATTTGTTCGTGGAAGATCAGGGTCTTTACGCCCTGGAAAGGAGTGCTTACGCAATATGTAAACTCGTAGATACCGGTCAAAAATTTGAAGAAAGAGATTGTTGGTCCTATAAAGCTATTGAGACCCGCGAGGAACTCCAATATCTGGATATGACCTTTGGTAAGGCGGAAGGTCTGACCATGGACAAAGATCACGTTTTTATTATCCTGGATAATAACAATGAGGCAAGAGCCTGTGACCCGAACGATCGCAGACCCTTGTTATTAATTATGGAGCGTCCCATTGTAAAGACCTGGTAAAAGATTTCATCCCCCTCTTAGGGAAAATATTTTATAACCCTTTGCCTTCCTGAAGGACCCTCCAATTATTTCCTTTGCCGGACCTACTTAAATCACTCTATTTTCTTTTCGGCCTTCCTAACAACAAACGCTAGATTCCACCTAGGGAATTTATAATTTCACATAGCGGGATTCTTCTTTTATTTGGTTACAGCTAACAGTCCAAATTCAAAGAGAAGATCATTATCTATTTTACTTCGAACCTGGTAAGTTAAACTGGTGGTCAAACCGATGTGTTTGCCAAAGAAATATTTAATACCTATTTCGTTATTTTCGGCGAAGACCGTTTGACTGTCAAAACCGGCACCTATTCCTACACTCACAAAAGGAAGAAGGCGAGGATCCTCGAAAAGATGACGAAAATGATAGCTATAAAATCCCAGAGCGGAGCCTCTAATATTCGCCTCTTCTCTATTTGCAACCGAGGCTGAAAAACCGATCTCACTACTCTCGGTCAAAAAATACCCGGCATGGCCAGAAGCTCTAACGGAAGATGGATTGTTTCCCAATCCACTACGAGCCGAAAGGTTAAAACGAAGTTCATAAGACCCTGCAGAAGGTTGAGCAGAAGCTTTATCGGCATAAACCATGAGGAAAATGAAAAGTCCTGAGGTTAAAAAGAGAGGCTTCAATCGTAGTTGCTTTCTCATAAAGGCTTAGACTCCTTATCTTTATATCCTGAAACTTTACCAAGAGCAAGAACTCATCCAGGTAAATTAAGGAAGTTTGGTTAGATGATATAGGAAACTATCCGTTCTTTTTAGATAAAGCTCCGTAAACTTATATAATTTACTGAGCCGGGCTTTTAATTTCATCAAGAAGATCTTGCAACTAAACTCAAGGGGTATGAAATTTAAAATATTGGTATAGATAGAAAATTTCTCATTAACGCCATCCTCATCGAATAAGGAGCACAACCATGCAGCAAATTTTACTGTGGGGCGCAATTATAATAACCGGACCTGCCCTTTACCTTAAGTTGGCCGACCTACATATGTATCCGCCTCTTTCAGCTTTGATTTTTGGACTGGGTGTTCTGGGGGCTGCCTTTCTTCTTTCCTGGGCGGCTGAAGTAGCTCAGATGGATATTCCTCGGGCTCTGGCTGTAGCCGTACTTGCCCTTATTGCCGTGCTCCCGGAGTACGCCGTTGATCTTTATTTTGCCTGGACTGCTGCCGAGCGACCTGAATATACAGCTTACGCAACAGCAAATATGACCGGATCTAACCGCCTGTTGGTTGGGTTTGGTTGGGCCCTTATTGTCTGGGTTTTCGCACTGAGATTTCATCGACGAGAAGTCTTATTAGAACCTGAACACCGCATAGAAATTAGCTTTCTGGGTTTTGCCACCCTTTATTCCTTTCTACTTCCGTTTAAAGATACCCTATCCCTGTTAGATACCCTCATACTTCTGGCTATTTTTGGATTTTATGTCTGGCGTACAATCCATGCCGAGGTTCATGAACCCGAGTTGGTGGGACCTGCCCGCCTGATCGGAAATCTCTCTACCCTTTACCGGCGATTCGCTACCTTTCTCCTTTTCCTTTTCTCTGCGGTGGTTATTTTCCTGGTTGCGGAACCCTTTGCCGAATCCCTGGTTGCTTCTGGAACCTTCCTGGGCATCGATGAGTTCCTACTCGTTCAATGGCTTGCTCCCCTGGCCTCTGAAGCCCCAGAATTCATTGTGGCTATTCTGTGGACCTTACGGGGGGATGCCGCAGCAGGATTGGGAGCTCTCCTTTCTGCTAAAGTTAATCAGTGGACCCTCCTCATCGGCACCATTCCCCTCGTTTACAGCATCAACCTGGGTGGAATCGGAGCCTTAACCCTGGATCTTCGCCAACAACATGAACTCCTTCTCACCAGCGCCCAATCCCTCTTTGCACTGGCCGTTCTGGCCAATCTTAGCCTCTCCCTTTGGGAATCTTTAGGCCTCTTCAGCCTGTTTGCCGTGCAACTTTTCATCCCGGATATTCGTATCGAAGTATCTTACGCTTATATGATCCTTTCGGTGATTCTGATCCTGCGTAAAAGATCTCAAGTCTTGTCCACTCTTCGGGGTGGACTTCAACTGAGCTCGAATTCCACCTTCAATAAAACCCATTCATAAATAAATTTTAAACCTTCTTCCAGGAAGGACCCCCTTTGGGACTTGGGGACTTGGGGATGCGGAGAAATGCCTCTGCATCCCAATGTCTCCGCGTCCCCGCGTCTCTCTGTCTCCGTATCTCAAAACTCCGCGTCCCCAAGTCCCAAAACTCTGGGGGATTAGCTATACAGATTTTTTTGCATGGAAGGCACGGCTGTGATGAGTCTTCTTAGTATAACGGCCGGATTTGGAATGTGTGGATAACTTGGCCCAGGTCTTGGGTCCTACAACTCCATCCACTTTCAGATGATTATCCTTCTGAAAGGCTTTTATAGCTGCTCTGGTTTTAGGGCCCATTTTCCCATCGATCGGACCAGGGTTATACCCGGCTAACTTTAAATCACGTTGAATTCTCATCGTCTGAGCAGAGGATTTACTCAATTTATGCTTGTGAGCATGTTTCGTAGAGTGTTTCGCTTTGGTATGATGCCGTGTAGGGTGTTTAGCCGCCAGAGTGGTTCCACTAAAATTTAAAACCAACGCACCTGCTAAAAGTAATACCCAGATCTTTTTCATTACTTCATTTACCTCCGGACAGATAAGCGATAAATAAAAATTTTTATTTATCCCTCATCTTTTGTCCTTTTCCTTCGTATAAAAACCTGGTAGGCCATCCCTTATCTTCTTATCTTTAAAAATAAGAAAGGGTTTGCTTCAGATCCGATAACGGAAATGCTTCCGCTTTTTCCGCTCGCAAGTTCTATACCAGGTTTTTAGACGAAGAAAAAATCCATGGAAACTATACTCTAAAGGGCTTTTTAAGTGATGAGGGATTCAGACCAAACTCATTAAACCTTTTCTTAAAATACCTTAAAAAAGGTAAAAACCTTTTTTCTGATCACCTGAACTAAATAGTAATATTTTATAAAGATAGAATATAAAACCGTGGGGATTCAGACTAATTATGCCTCAAATAAGGTACGGACCTGTTCGAGAGGAAATGGGTGCGAATCCTTCCATGACCGATGGATTTTACGAGCTGATGGGAGCTGGTATATTTTTTGCGCTTTTGATAATTTTGTATAAAGACTCACTTTTTATTCTTAATTTTACCCTAAAGGGGATGTAACCTAAAGACATGACGCTCAAGCAAAAGCTTATTCTTGTAATGGTTACCTTATTGGGTGGACTCCTTGTGGTCACCTACTGGTCTATGCAGCGGCATGAAAGGACGCTTTTGACCCAGGTTGAAGATCATGTAAAGGCATTGGAAAAAATCGGTCAGGTGGATGTGGATCAAATTTTTGCAGAAGGAATCAGCACGGAGGATAAACGAAAGATACTACAGCAACTGGCCGAGAAAAATAAACTCTATCAAATTTCCATTTTAAATGACGAAAACCATGTGATCCTCAGTTCCAATCCCAAAGATGATGGAATCAGTCTTGAAGAACTTCGGAGGCGGCGATTAGTCGGAGAGTCTGCACAGGAGGAGACGAAAAAGGAATTAGAAAAAAGGCTCAAGCGCTACGATATTATCATCCCCATAGGAGAGAATGAAGAGGGAACCAACTATGCCCATGCTATCATGCTTTTAGATGATTTTAAGTATCTCATAGCCCGAGCCCGCTTCCTCAATTTTTTACTCACCTTAACCACGTTTATTGTAGGGATCGGGATTATTATCTATCTGGTCAATCGATTCATCTATCCCATTGATCAACTCATTAAAGCTTCTGAGCAGATTGCCCAGGGGAATTTTGATGTCCAACTCAAGGCCAATACCCAGGACGAATTGGGTCGATTAATCGAAAGATTTAATAACATGGCCGTTCGCTTACAGCAACAAAAAGCCTGGGAAGAGCGAATTAAGCGTTCGGAGCGTCTGGCTATGATTGGAGAACTGGGAGCCAGGCTGGCCCATGAGATTCGGAATCCCCTGAACTCCATAGCCCTTACCATCGATCACGTTCGAGATCGGTTTGCGCCTCGGGCCAATTCCCAGGAGAAAGAAAGGCAAGAATTTGAAACTTATCTGAATAACATACGGAGTGAAATTTTGCGGCTTAACCGTCTGGTGGTTGAATTTTTACAATTTGCGCGTCCGCCCCACGCGAAAAAAGTGCCTGTTCAGATCTCCCTTCTCCTTCAACAGATTGCTCAACTCGTTGCAACAGAAGCAGAGAAGCAAAATATTCAAATCAAGGTCGAAATACCCTCAACCCCTATAGAAATTCTGGCCGATGAAGAGCTTCTTAAAACCGCTTTTCTTAATCTCGTTTTCAATGCTTTTCAAGCCATGCCAGGGGGAGGAACTTTAACCCTTCAAGTTCAACCGGTAGTTCGAGAAAGTCCAGAATACCCCCCGCGAAACATCCAGATCCTCTTCTCAGATACGGGAAAGGGCATCCCTCCCGAATATCGGGAAAAAATCTTTGAGCCTTATTTTACAACAAAAGAGGGGGGTTCCGGATTGGGCCTGACCATTGCCCATCAAATTATCGAGGAACACGGGGGCTTGATTACAGTGGAAAGCCAGCTTGGAGAGGGAACGACCTTCAGGATTACCCTTCCCCTTGGGGAGAACGGAGGGAACCAGAATGAAAGAGTACTCTGAAAGTATTCTCGTTGTAGATGATGAAAAACTTCAACGAGAAATCATCCGAGATATTTTAAAATATGAAGGCTATCCGGTTACTATAGCCGGAAGTGGCCGGGAAGCTCTGGAACTCCTAAAACAAACTTCGGTAGCTCTCATTATAACGGATCTCAAGATGCCCGAGATGGATGGGATCGAACTGTTGGGAAAAGTGAAGGAAATAAGTCCGGAGACCAGTGTGATCGTGGTAACGGCTTATGGCTCCGTAGAATCTGCCGTAGAAGCCATGAAAAAAGGGGCTTTCCATTACCTTACAAAGCCCTTCGGTAAAGAAGAACTTCTTCTAACCGTGCAGAGAGCCCTGGAAAACAGATCCCTGCTGCGGGAGAATCGTCTCTTACGAAAAGAACTGGAGGAACGGTATCAGTTTCACAACCTTATTGGAAGTTCTCCTCGGATGCAGGAAGTATTTAGAATTATCGAAAAGGTCGCCCCCAGTGACTCCACTGTCCTTATTTACGGGGAGAGTGGAACCGGAAAAGAATTGGTGGCCAGGGCTATTCATTTTTATAGTAAACGAAAAAATCATGCTTTCCTGGCAATTAATTGCGCGGCCATTCCGGATACCCTCCTGGAAAGTGAGATGTTTGGCCATGAAAAGGGATCCTTCAGCGGCGCTTATACTCAAAAGAAAGGAATCTTTGAAGAAGCCCACCAGGGAACCCTTTTTCTGGATGAAATCGGGGATTTGAATATTTCTCTGCAAGCTAAATTGCTCCGGGTGCTTCAGGATGGAGAAATAAAACGGGTTGGTGGTAATAAGGTCATTACGGTAGATGTACGGGTGATTGCAGCAACCAATAAAAACCTGGAAGAAGAAATGCAAGAAGGCCGATTCCGCCAGGATCTATACTATCGGCTCAATGTAGTTCCTATTTTTCTTCCTTCGTTACGGGAGAGAAAAGAAGACATCTCCCTGCTTATCGATTTCTTTATTAAAAAGTACGGAAAAAAGTTTGGAAAAGTCATTGAGAAAATAACCCCGGACGCCATGGATCGATTACTGGATTACTCCTGGCCGGGAAATGTTCGAGAATTAGAGTCTGTAATAGAACGGACGATTCTCCTAAACGAAGATGGAATTATTCGAGCCAGTGATCTTCCCCAAAAACTCCTGGCCCCTAAGTCTCAGAGCCTTGGGCTTGATCTCACTATTCCTGATGAGGGCATATCTCTCTCTGAGGTGGAACGAAATCTTATTGAAAACGCCCTCATCAAGTCTAACTGGAGTATTAAACGAGCTTCAGAACTCCTGGGGATTACCTACAAAACCTTACAGTACCGAATTCAGAAATTCCATTTGAAACGAGAAAATTCCATCCGAGGGTCAGGTAACTCTTGAGTTTGAAGATTAAACTTGACAATCCATCAGCAGGTGGAGATGATAACCTTAGACAGGTTATCCTTTAAAATTACAGAGGGTTTTTTATTCCCTTTAGCCATACAGGAGGTGGGACAATGGGTTCAAAAGAGGTAGGAAGAAGAGATTTTTTAAAGTATGGGATATCTTTAGTAGGTACAGGAGTCCTGGGATCTCAACTTGTTTACCCCCTGGATCCGGTTTATGCCCAAACAGAAAAGAAGGGTAAAATTAAAGACCCCATTCGAATTGGAGCCCAGGCAACCCTTTCCGGCCCGTTTGGAGGATATGGGCAATTTATGAAAATGGGGGCTCAACTGGCCGTTGATGAAATTAACTCCAGCGGAGGAATTCTGGGGAGTAAGGTCGAAATTGAATTTCGAGATGAGGAGTTAAAACCCGATGTGGCCGCTAAAAATGCCCGATATTTTGTAGATGACTGGGGAGCCGATTTTCTTACAGGTCTCGATGCCAGCTCTTCGGCCTTAGGGGTTGGGGCCATCATGGGGGAATTGGATAGAGTTCTCATTGTAACCCATGGAGCAACCGAAAAACTTACCGAAAATCTGGTCTACAAGCAGGGGATCAAACAGATTTTTCGAATCAGCGTGCCGGTTTACCAGGATGGAATTGCGGCTGCCATAGTAGCCAAAGATTTCCCGGCGAAGCGATGGGTTACCATCGGGGCCGATTATGAATACGGACATACCGCCTGGAACTTTTTTAAGGCAACTTTAAAAAAGCTCCGTCCCGACGTAGAATTTGTAGAAGAAGCCTGGGCTAAGTTCCTGACTTCGGACTTTGGGGCTCATATTACCAAAGTCATGGCTGCCAATCCCGATGGAATTTACTCAACCCAGTGGGCCGGGGAAGCCGTTACTTTAATCAAGCAGGCCAAGCTTTTCGGAGTTTTTGATAAAATTCAAACCTGGATGACCCCTATGGGAGCAGCCATGGATGTATTGGAAGGTCTTGGAAAGGAGTACCCGGAAAAAGCCTGGGTCACCTGCCGATACTGGTTTCAATACCCTGATACCCCTGAAAATAAGGCTTTCGTTGATAGATTTTATAAACGCTGGAATAAATATCCCCACTACGTCTCAGAGACCACGTATTCTGCCATCTATGCCATCAAAGCCGCGGTAGAAAAGGCTGGAACGGTTTCAACGCCCGAGATCATCAAAGCCCTTGAGGGGATGACCCTCATGACCCCGGCCGGTAAACGATACATCCGTCCCGAAGATCATCAAGCGGTTTATCAGGTCCCGTGGGGCCGTATTACCCACAATCCAGAGTATCCCTTTCCAACCTTGACAGACCTCAAGGTTATACCGGCAGAGGAGTATTTTCGGAAACCGCCATTTGTTGAAGCCTAGAAATCCCCTTCGATCTTCGGTTTTCTCGCAAAGGTGTATTTGCTCTTTGCGAGAAATTTTTTATTCCTGATTCCGATGAGGACATTTCTATTCCAGGGCCTGGTGGGTCTCAGTGAAGCCATGTACCTTTGGATGGTCGCCGCAGGACTTAGCCTGATCTTTGGAGTTCTGCGTGTATTGAACTTTGCCCATGGAAGCCTCTACATGTTGGGTGCCTATCTGACCTTCTACTTTTTTGGACTTCTGGGGCATAACTTCTGGCTGGGATTGGCGATAGGACCTGTCTTTGTTGCCGGAATCGGCCTGCTGATGGAGCGATTCTTTCTCCGATGGGTTTATCGTCTGGAAGTTGCTTATCAACTTTTGCTGACCTTTGCCTTCGTCCTTATCTTCAATGATTTAGTTAAGTTGATTTGGGGCCCTATCTATCAGGCCTCGCCTATGCCCCCGGGTCTGGATAGCTCCCTGTCGATCCTGGGTCAGGCGTATCCCCTGTACAATCTGTTTATTATCCTGGTTGGACCCCTCATCGCTTTAGGACTCTGGTTCCTCCTGGAGAAAACCCGGTGGGGCCGCCTCATTGTAGCTTCTGCCTCAGATCGAGAGATGGCCAGCGCCCTGGGGGTAAATGTTCCTCGATTATACACCGGGGTTTTCATGCTGGGGGCCTGGCTTGCTGCATTAGGCGGAGCTCTGAGTATACCTATTCGCCCGGTTTCTCCGGGAATGGGCGAGATAATTATCATCGAAGCTTTTATTGTTGCGGTTATTGGAGGCCTGGGAAGCTTAAAAGGCGCCTTTATCGGAGCTATCCTGATAGGACTTCTTCATGTATACGGTGTTTTCTATATTCCCGTATTTGAAATGGCTCTGGCCTTTATCCTCATGGCCGTTGTACTCATTTTAAGACCCTGGGGATTGTTTGGAACCCGAGAAGTTTAGAAAACAAGAAACACGGAGATGTGGGGAGGCAGGAAAGGGATCGGGTCAGAGAAAAAGATACCTGGCAAGGGTCTCAGACGGCTTGGGGTGTCTCTAAATAGGGCAGTACTTCGTAAAGTTAGATTTGAATGACCGTTCTGCCCTCACCCCCGGCTCCCCTTCCCCCTTTCCATCCCCCCGTGGACGGGGAGGATGAGGGAGGGGGAGGAGCCTGGGGTGAAGGAGAATCACACAGAATTAACTTTACAAAATAGTAACCTTTAATAAATGAAACCTTATACAGTGATTGGTTTATGCCTCTTAATCGTTGTTTTGATGATTCTTCCCCTTCTGGCTTCAAGGTTTTATCTTTATATAACCCTTCAGATTCTCATGTTGAGTCTGTTTGCCTTAGGGTTCAATCTTTTGTTCGGCTATACAGGACTTTTATCCTTTGGACATGCAGCCTTTTATGCAACGGGAGCCTATGCAACGGGCCTGATTTTAAAGAATGTAACCAATTCTCTAATTCCCGGCGTTCTGGGAGGTACGCTGGCTGCAACCCTTCTTGCCTTAATCATCGGCTTTTTTTGTGTTCGCCATACTGATGTATATTTCTCCATGCTGACCCTGGCCTTCGGGATGATGGTCTACTCCCTGGCCTGGAAATGGCGGGATGTCACCGGAGGCGATGATGGATTGATCGGAATTCCCCGAGCTCCCCTTCAGATTCCCGGGGTATTTAGCTTAAACATGAAGGCCGTATCTAATTACTATTATTTTGTTTTAATCGTTACACTTCTGGCCATTCTTCTCCTTTATACCATTGTCAACTCCTCCTTTGGACTGGTCCTTCAGGGTATACGGGAAAATTCTCATCGTGTGGAGTTTGCCGGAATTCCTATCAAGAGATATCGATGGATAGCCTTTGTGATTTCGGGATTCTTTGCCGGATTGGCCGGTGCGTTACTGGCTCCTCTGGAAAATACCGTCGCGCCTGCAGCCGCAGATTGGACCAAATCCTCTGAACCCATCCTGGCAAGCCTTTTAGGAGGAATTCATACCTTCGCCGGTCCTATCGTTGGTTCCGCGTTGTTTATCCTTTTGAAAGAAACCGTCGTCCGGTATACCGAGTACTGGCTGCTGGTATATGGAATCATTCTACTCCTTATTCTGCTCGGATTACGAGGAGGGGTTGTAGGAGCTCTTATCCAATTCAAAGCAAAGGCCAAAAGGTAAAGGAGAAAAATATCTTTGCTTTTGCCTTTTGCTTCCCTAAGGGATGGAACTGTTGAGGGTTGAAGGCCTCAAAAAGTATTTCGGTGAAATTCATGCAGTCGATGGTATTGATTTAAAATTTGAAGAAGGGGTTTTTACTTCGATTATCGGACCCAACGGAGCTGGAAAGACCAGCTTCATTAACCTCCTGACAGGCAGATTTTTTCCGGATTCGGGAAAAATCTTCTTTAAAGGTGAAGATATTACGCGATTTCCCATTCATCGTAGAGTAAAAAGGGGCATAGGCCGTTCCTTTCAAATCACCAATATCCTGCCTCGATTGACCGTTTTCGAAAATATCGCCATTCCCACACTTTCCCGGATGAATAAAAGCCTGAATCTTTTCTCCAGATTCAAACGCTTAACCTCTGTAAGAAAATCTGTGGAAGACATACTCCAAACGATCGGCCTTTTGGAGAAATCCACGCTTCCTGCAGCCGCTCTTTCCCATGGAGATCAACGACTGCTGGAGATCGGAATGGCCCTGGCCAGTCATCCCACCCTCCTTATTCTCGATGAGCCTACAGCCGGTATGAATCCCGTAGAACGGGTCCATATCCTTAAAAATATCAAACGATTAGCGGTAGAGCAAAAAACAACTTTCCTCATTGTGGAGCATGATATGGATGTGGTGTTTTCCCTTTCCGACCGGATCATTGTTTTACATAGGGGGAAAGTTTTGGTGGATGGGCGACCCGAAGAGATTAAAGAAGACCCCATCGTTCGAGAAGTTTATTTGGGAGATAATCCATTGACCGCTATCCCCCGTTCGTCATCGTGGACCCCCCCGGTCAATGAAAAGCAGGCCTCAGCCTCCAGGCCTCCTACTACCCACAAAATCTTAGAGCTTCAATCCATCGATACGTTCTACGGTTTCAGTCATATCTTGCAAGAGATCTCCCTGGAGGTTAATCAGGGAGAAGTGGCCTGTTTATTGGGAAGAAATGGAGTAGGTAAAACGACCACCCTTCGAAGCATCATGGGCCTGACTCCGCCTCGATCCGGGGTTATTCGCTTCAAAGGACAGGACATTTCCAAAAGAAAGCCCTATGAAATAGCTCTTCTCGGCATTGGGTATGTTCCAGATGATCGAAGGATTTTCCCCGAATTGACGGTCCGCCAGAATCTTGAAATAGCTCAGTGGGTCATACCTCCTGTCCAGGGGGGTTGGAACCTTTCCAAGGTCTATACCCTTTTTCCAAAACTTAAAGATCTGGAAAATCAAAAGGGGCGGCATCTCAGCGGCGGAGAGCAAAAAATGCTGGCCATCGGAAGGGCTTTAATGGCCAATCCCACCTTACTTTTACTGGATGAACCTTCAGAAGGATTAAGCCCTCTCCTGGTACAGATCTTGAGGGAGGCCATCCAGAATATCCGGAGAGAAGGTGTAACCATTCTTTTAGCAGACCAGAACTTGAACTTCGCCCGCGCCGTAGCCGATCATGCTTTTATTCTGGAAAAAGGAAGGATCCAATATGAAGGATCGGTGGAAGAATTATGGAAAAACGAAGCCCTGGTTAAAAAATACCTGGCCATTTAAGACCTTTGAGCAGGAGTTGACCTAAAGCTCAGAAAGCAGAAAGTACAAAAACCTTTCTGCTTTCTAGCCGGGTCTTATTTTTTCTCCTCTATGAGTTTTATAAAAGGTCGAATCAGATCGATAGGAACGGGGAAAAGAACGATGGAGTTATTCTCTGCCGCTATTTCGGTTAAAGTTTGCAAGAACCGAAGTTGTAAGGCGGTCGGCTGGGTAGCTATGATAGAAGCAGCTTCTGCAAGCCGTGAAGAAGCCTGATATTCTCCCTCTGCATTAATAACTTTAGCCCTTCGTTCCCTTTCAGCTTCTGCCTGTCTGGCCATAGCTCGCTGCATTTCCTGAGGGAGGTCGATGTGTTTCACCTCTACGGTAGATACCTTAATACCCCAGGGGTCGGTATGGCGATCCAGGATTTCCTGTAAATGGGCGTTGATTTTCTCCCGCTCAGAGAGTAAATCATCCAGCTCAACCTGACCCAGAACGCTCCGCAAGGTAGTCTGGGCTAACTGAGAGGTTGCATAGAGATAGTTTTCCACCTCGACAACGGCTTTATTGGGATCTACCACGCGAAAATACACAACCGCGTTGACCTTGATCGAAACATTATCTTTCGTAATAACATCTTGAGGCGGAACATCCAAAACTACCGTTCGTAAACTGATTTTGACCATTTTATCAATAATGGGAATTAGCAAGATCAACCCAGGCCCATTACCACCCACGATGGCCCCTTCGGGGGCAAGCTTTCCCAGACGGAAGATAACAGCCCGTTCA
The DNA here is from genome assembly GCA_035559535.1 of Candidatus Limnocylindrales bacterium. Taxonomy (NCBI): domain Bacteria; kingdom Bacillati; phylum Chloroflexota; class Candidatus Limnocylindria; order Candidatus Limnocylindrales; species Candidatus Limnocylindrales bacterium. The sequence goes on along the minus strand of DATMBG010000026.1, from coordinate 19,345 downwards.
TATTCCTTCAAGATCCGAATGGAGTTAAGAATAACGACTAAAAGAAGAAAACCAACGACCATTACGCCGATTCCCATAGAATCCTCCTTTGTTTGTTTAGATGTTTGTTTAGAAAAAAAAGCCTGTAGTAACCTTTCTCTTCATTCCTAAAGAGGGATTAAAGAGATTACTACATTTCTTTCCTTTTAGCTCTCCTTACCTTCAACTTTAAACCTTTTACCTGGATAACTTCTACCTTTTCTCCAACCTCCAACATTTGATCACTTTCTGCGTTCCAGTATTCTCCGTGGACAAAGACTTTAAACTCTCGATCATCCAGCTTAGAATAAACCGTTCCGATTTCCCCAATCATTCCTTCTTTTCCGGTTGCAGGTTTAGACAATCGCGCTTTGATGGCGACTCCCAGGGCAAATAAAATAAGTGCAGCCGTAGTTCCTACAGCCGGCAGGATAACGGACCAGGAAGCCCTCAGGTAAGGTTCAGGAGATTCAAAAAGCATGATGGAACCCAGAATCATGGAAACAATTCCACCGATGGTCAGGGCACCATAACTGGCTACTTTTACTTCCAGCACCAGCAACATAATTCCGAATAAGAAAAGGAGGAGACCGGCATAATTGATGGGAAGGGTCTGGAGGGAATAAAGTCCCAGGATTAAACAGATACCCCCTAAAATTCCAGGTAAAACAGCCCCGGGATTGGAAAGCTCAAAAATAAGCCCATAAAATCCCAGGATCATGAGAATATAGGCGATGTTGGGATTGGTCAAAGTATTTAAAATCCGATGTCGTAACCCCATTTCAACCCGAACTATGTCGGCATCCTTTGTATTCAACTCCTTTACACCCGATTCCAGGGTCACCTTTCTCCCATGGACCTGGGAAAGAAGCTCCGGGAGATTTGAAGCCACCACATCGATAATATGGAGTTCCAGGGCTTTCTCGGCAGTTACCGAAACACTCTCTTTGACGGCTTGTGCGGCCCACTCTTCGTTTCTTCCCCGTTTTTGGGCTATGCCCTGGGCATAGGCGATGGCATCATTTTCTACTTTTTTCTTCATTTCCTCGTCCATTCCGCCTCCTAAGTTGACCGGATGCGCAGCTCCTATATTCGTTCCGGGAGCCATGGCAGCTATATGGGCCGCCATGGTAATCATCACACCTGCAGAGGCGGCTCGAGCGCCACTGGGTGAAACATACACGATAACCGGAATCGACGAGTTAAAAATTCCCTTTACAATATTGCGCATAGAGGAGTCTAATCCGCCCGGGGTATCCAGCTCAATAATTAAACTCTCCATTTCGGCTTTGCTGGCTGTATCGATGGATTGAAGAATAAATTCCTCGGTGACCGGATTAATGGAACTATCGATTCGAATTACCTGAACCCGGGGTTTAGGAGAATCGGCAAAGACGGGTAAGGTAAATAAAAGAAAAACAAGAGTTCCCGGATAGAATACTATTTTAATTTTGGGAAGTAAAAAATTTAGGGACTTCATCATATCAATTATGAACCATCCTTTATCCCATTTTCAAGACATTTTGTGTCTTAAAAGGAATTGAATAAAAGCTTTAGCCAGTGGGGAGAGGGTTCTGACCTGGGGGTAAACAATGTAAAATTCCCGGAAAAGACTCATATCCTGAACGGTCAGGGCCACCAGAGAACGACATTTTACCTCGTGGAGAACAGCCTGATAAGATAAGATAGAAACCCCTATCCCTGCTACAACGGCCTGCTTAATAGCCTCTGTACTTCCCATTTCGGCTATAATCTGGAGATTTTTAAGAGAAATATTTTTGTCTGCAAAGCCCTGTTCGGTAATCATTCGGGTGCCGGAGCCCTTTTCACGGAAAATAAGAGGTTCCTGGATTAAATCTGCAAGCTCAACATACTGCCGGTTGGCCCATTTATGGTCTGGAGGCACGATTAAAACCAACTCCTCCCTGGCAAACACCTCGTACCTTAAACGAGGATCCGGAAGATGGGCACCAACCACCCCTAACTCAATTTCATCTTCCAGTAAGGCTTTAACAATACCTTTGGTATCTGAAACTTGTAAGCTAATCTGAGCCTGAGGATACGCTTCCTTAAAGAGGCCGATTAATCTGGGCAAAATATAATTACCGGGAATGCTGCTCCCACCGACTTCCAGATTCCCCCGGATAGTTCCAGAGAATTCCTCCATAGCATTTTGCATTTCCTGCCTCAAACGCAGAATCTCTTTAGCATATTGAAAGAGTAATTCACCCGCTTTAGTTAATTTGGCCATCCTGGCCGTCCGGTCAAAAAGCTTTACATCCCATAAGTTCTCCAGATACTGAATATGACTGCTCACGGTGGGTTGGGTAAGATAAATTGCTTCGGCAGCTTTTGTAAAACTCTTTAACTCTGCGACCTTACAAAAAACTTCCAGTTGCCTAAACTCCATATTTCCTCCTGTTACCTAAGGATACATGATTCAGACTTTTCCTGTCAAGAAAAACCTCCGTACTGGATCTGTAGCAGTTTAGCAGGCATACCTCCCTGTTTCCCCATAGTGCCGGGATAAGGGTAAAAAGCCCTGTCAGCGGCGAACTGTCTATAGCCCCCAATGGAAGTCGGGGGATTCAGTCATTCAGAATTTTCTTCAAGCTCCGAAGGAAGCCCCCTTTTCCTCTATATCCTCCCCTTCCCCTGCATGCGGGGGAATTCCCGCCGTACATGGGCGGATAACCTTCTAAATCCCATCTGGAGAGACTTTCCAGGGTATCTTTTTTGTACCTGACTCCTCCCTCTCCCCTTCCTTCACAGGGGAGGGGAGAGTGGAGACATCGGCAATCTTCGAGGAGACCGAATCATGGCCTATTGAGCCCCATGAGAAAAGATTTGATCTTCTCTCCTGAAGAGAATATCTTATCCTTAGGAGTTGAGACCCTGTCTTTATGTTCCTCCAGATAGCCTGCTGCCTTTTAATAAATTTTTTACTCTTAGGATCTACCCCGGCTTTAGGGGCTGACAACGGAGCCAGTATTTTCTTCTACAATCCCGATGCTAATCTAAAAGACGTCAGTGTCCTCAAAGCCAGAGTGGGGAATTATTTGAAAAAGACGAACCTCTCTATGGATTTCCAACCCTTTATAAAATTTGAGGTGATGATGCAGCAAATTGAAGCCAGGAAGCCCTCTTTCCTTATCATCTCAAGCTGGTATTATCCCATACTGGCTCAAAAATACCCTCTGACTCCCCTTTTAATTCCTATAAAGAACGGCCAAAAAGGCTATAAAAAAGTTCTGGTGACCCTGGAGGATATTCAGGATCTCAAAGAACTGAGTGGAAAAACACTGGCTACCACCCCACTGGGAGATAATACGCCGGAGCTCTTAGCCGATAACTTTTTCAAAAATAATCCTGTGGATATATCGAGTATGAAAATCATTACCGTACCCAAAGACCTGGATGCTTTATTAGCCGTAAGTTACAAACGAGTAAACCTGGCGATGGTTGTCCCCCATAACATCGATATTCTAAAAGCAGTTAACCCGGCTGTAGCAAAAATCAAGATTATCTATACTTCCCCGGAAATTCTTCATCCCCTACTGGTGGTTCTGAAGGATTATGCCTCGGCTGAGGAAATCGAAAAAATCAAATCGATCTTTTTAAAAATGTCTGAAAGTCCTGATGGAAAAGAGGTTTTAAACTTGTTGAACTACGATCGCTGGATTGTGCCGGATGAGGAAATTCTGGGGCATTTAGAATAAAACCATGAAGTTCTCTATTCATCTTTTTTTGTTTCTTATTCTTATGATGACTACGTCAGGTTTAGTCGAGCTTGGGTTAATCTGTCTTGTAGAAGCCGGTGAAGAGATTGTAATCCTAAAGACTAATCAGAAGATCCCCCAATATAACCTTCCGGCAGAAGCCTTCAAAAAGGCCCTTTCCTATCCTGTCCGGGAATTCGATATAGAAGGAGATTTGAACAAAGGGCGGAAGTTAATCGAAAAGATAAAACACGATAAGCCCCGGCTTATTTTTGCCATTGGAGATAAAGCAACCTTCCTGGCTAAGGAAGGATTTCCCGATGTTCCGATTATCTTCTCCATGGTTTTGAATTGGAAAAAATTGGATTTGTCAAAAAACAAAAATATCACCGGGATTTCCCTGGATGTTCCTCCAGAATCCCAGTTTACCCATTTAAAATTAATTGCCCCTCAGATCTCCCGAATTGGTGTGATTTACAGTCCAGAGGCCTCCCAGGAGCTTATCAGGCGGGCCAGAGAAATTTCTTCAGGTTTGGGAATAAAGCTGGTAGAAGTTCAAGTTACTTCGGAAAAGGCGGTAAAGAAAGCCTGGGATGGGATTAAAAATCAAATTGATGCGCTGTGGATGGTGGCAGATCCCATTGTGATTACCCAGGATAACTTTGAATTTTTACAGAAGCAGACCCTGCAACAAAAAATTCCCTTTCTGGGGTATTCAGAAAATTTTGTTAAGGCCGGAGCGCTTTTATCGGTATCTCCAGATTATGAAACCATCGGTTCTCAGGCTGCCTCCATAACCCTTCAAATTTTAAAAGATAAACAGAAACCATGGGATATTCAGGTAACCGAACCCATTGGAACGGTCATCGTACTTAATAAAGCAACGGCCAAAAAGCTTGGATTATCCCTCTCCGACTCGATCCTGCAACTGGTTAATCGGACGTTTGAGTAGATATTCTGACCTCTTGCTCAGCCTGCAGTTGGATGGCTTTCACAAGGTCATGTACTGTTGGAAATTTTTCCTTTGTAAATACTTTAAGTGCTTCCTCGTAAGCTTCGAGGGCCCTCTTTAAATTTTCATTTCTATTCTCTATCTCTGCAAGCTTACGATAGGCATTTCCAAGATTGTGCTGTAGGGTCGCATACTGAACAGGAAAGTGATCCATGGTATAAACCTCCAGTGCTTCTTCATAATCTTTAATCATCTGCTGTAAGCAGGTGGCTGAAATATCTGGATCTTTCATTTTTTCTTTCCCTGGGTTAAGGCTTGGAAGTATAGTTACCGGCTGATGCTTTATAACTTTTTCCATGATCAATTCCGGTTCCGGTAATGTATCGGCCGGTAACTACTACCTTGTAAAGTTAATCTGGATAAATCCTTAAAAGACATCAAAAACGATGTTCGTAGCAGGTCAAACGTCTCGTTTGACGCCTCCAGGAGCGATCTGGGTTAGATCTGTTCCGAACCGGTCACTCCTGGTGGAGTTTCCTCTCATAAGGCTGGGGAGCTGTTTTGCTATAAACAGATCTCTCCTAACGGGGTTTTTAAGGTATATTAAAACTAACTTTACAGGGGACTACTACACTGTTTACTTAATTTTGGCCTCATAGGGCTGCTTTCACTACCCAACTTATCTTGCCATGCCAGCCCTATTTCATCAACTTCTAAAATTGGATAAGGTCAGAGTTTTCCATATGCCCGGCGGGTTGTACTTTTACCCTACCGGTTGAAAGTAGAAGATACCAGCCTGCTTTATCGGGATCGGGCCTCCATACGGCAAGATCTGCTTTTTTATTCCCATCGAAATTATTGGCTACAACCATCCTAATGGCCCGATTGGATTACCACCTGGGCTGAGGTAGTCTATAAAAAACGAGCTCTCAAGGTCCAGATACTAAAGGGTTCCTTCTTGAAGTCAGGAAAGGGAGAAGTTGCAACCTTCTCTCTTTTTACTTATAAGCACCTTCATTTTCGCTAAAACTTTTATCACTCAAATTGAACATCAGCAGCTAGAATCCACAGCAGGTCTTTGTAAGGGCAGGGGATCAGAAGAGGTTAAGGGGTCAGGAAAGGATAAATTTCTCTGGGGAAGAAGTTAGGGTTTCAAAACTCCAAAGTGGAGTATAGAAACCTTCAGGCGTCGATTCCGTATTTTTTCAGTTTATCGTAGAGAGTTTTATAATTAATTTGGAGGGCCCGGGCGGCTTTTGCTTTATTTCCTTTGTTTTTGGCGAGGGCTTCCAGGATATATTTCTTCTCAAGGTCTGAGAGGAGTTTTTCCTTGGCTTCAGAGAAAGACAGAGAGGAAAAAGGTGTGGGAGAAAATAAAGTGAGATCCGGCAGGTGCTCGGGGGTTATCTGGTCTTCGGCCAGAATAACAGCCCTTTCCAGAACATTCCGAAGTTCTCGAACATTCCCGGGCCAGGAATAACCCAGGAGGATCTCCATGGCCTTTGGGGAAATCCCGTGGATGTTCTTCTTTTGCTGCTGAGCAAACCGATTGAGAAAATTCTCTGCCAACAAGGGAATATCTTCTTTTCTCTCTCGCAAAGGTGGGAGTTCTAAGGTAAAGACGTTCAATCGATAAAAGAGATCCTCTCGGAATTTCCCTTCCCGGACTGCCTGGCGTAATACCAGATTGGTAGCCGCAATGATTCTTACATTCGTAGGAATTATTGAAGTTCCGCCCACCCGGGTAATCTGTTTTTGTTCGAGTGCTCTGAGGAGTTTAGCCTGCCCGGAAAGGGGGAGGTTTCCGATTTCATCTAAGAAGAGGGTTCCTCCCCGGGCCAGCTCGAACTTTCCTATTTTTCTTTGTGAAGCCCCCGTAAAAGCCCCTTTTTCATGCCCGAATAACTCACTCTCCATCAAGTCCCCTGGGATGGCCCCACAATCTACAGTTACAAAGGATTTATCCCTTCGGGAACTGTGTTGATGAAGGGTATACGCGACCAACTCCTTACCGGTTCCACTCTCTCCCTGAATAAGCACGGTGGTGTCAGTTCGTGCCACTTTATCGATCAATTGATAAATCTTGGTGATGCCTGGGCTGGTTCCGATTAATCCCGCCGGACTCCAGACTTCTTGAATTTTTTGTTCTAAATTGAAGGCTTTTCTCTGGAGCTGACTATGTTGCAACCCTTTCTCGATAATCAGCTTAATTTCCTCAAGATTAACCGGCTTGGATAAGTAATCATAAGCCCCCAGTTTCATGGCCTGTACAGCGAACTTGATTTCCTGAAGAGCCGTCAACATGATAACCAGACAATCACTATCCAGCTCTTTGATTTTTTCCAGAACCTGCAATCCATTCAAGCCGGGCATATCAATATCCAACAGTACAAGATCTATAGGTTGATCTTTTACCCACCGGAGGGCTTCAAAGCCATTTTGAGCGACAAAAATCTGGTAACCTTCCTGAGAAAGGAAGTCCGACAGCATAAAACGGACTGCATCATTATCGTCTACAATCAAAATCGAGTACATGGCTTAAAGTTCACCCTAAATCTATAAGACTTGCAAGGAAAATATCTTAAACTCTTTTGTATTCTTTGTACCCTGGCGAAATAGTCTCTATTCTCCGACACCCTAAATAATTTAGACGACGATTTGGCTGCCTGATAAACTGCTCTAGAGGTTATGGGAACGGCAGAAGCTTATCCCCATGCCGATAGAATCCTCAAAGTTTCCCCTTGACAATCTCAGACTTCTCACTTATTAATTCCCCTAGAATTTGTTTAAAACCGATCTTAAGAAGATGATTTTTGATATTAAACTTTGTTAAACAACAGGAGGAAACAACGTGAAAATTGCCAGATTTAGCCGAAATGGAAAAATAGCCTATGGTGTGGTTGAAGACGACAAAGTGCGGGAGATCTCGGGAGATATTTTCGGAGAGTATACCGTAACTCAAACTACCTATAACCTGAATGATGTCGAGATCTTAGCCCCCATCATTCCCAGCAAACTGGTGGCCATTGGTCTTAACTATGTGGACCATGCGGAAGAGACCAAAATGCCTTTGCCCAAAGTTCCTCTTATCTTTTTTAAGGCTCCCAGTGCTATTATTGGTCCCGGGCAGGATATTATTATTCCCAGGGACTCCCGACGCACCGATTATGAAGCAGAGTTGGGGGTAGTCATAGGTAAAAAGGCCCGTTATGTTAAAGAGTCGGAAGCCCTGGATTACGTGTTAGGATATATATGTTGCAACGATGTTTCGGAACGAGATATTCAGAGGAGTGATGGGCAGTTTGCACGTGCAAAATCCTTTGATACCTTTGCTCCCTGTGGTCCTTACATTGTAACGGATATAGACCCCTCAGATTTAAAAATAGAGTTGATTCAGAATGGGGTGGTCAAGCAATCTTCCCGGACTTCCAAGCTGGTTTTTAACGTTCCCCAGTTGATCAGTTTCATTACCCGGGCTATGACACTCTTACCTGGAGATATCATCTCAACGGGAACTCCTGCCGGGGTTGGCCCCATGCATCCGGGGGATACGATTGAGGTAAGAATTGAAAAGATCGGAAGTTTGATCAACCGGGTCAAGCTGGAAGAGTAAGTCATAGGTAAAGCAGAAGGTTGAAAGTAGAAGGGGACTCGAAGATAAACGCGCATTTCTATTATTCTTAATCTCCGATCCCGGATCTTCGATCCTTCTGCCTTCGGCCTTCTACTTTTTGCGACCGATCCTTGAAGGATCTAAACTTATAAAGGCAGCTCCAGATTAAGAAGGATAAAACAACGAGGGATAGGAAAAGGATCACCCCGTACATATACCAGGGAATACCGGGGATATCGGGCCCCCGGAATTCTCCCCAGGTACCGGTCAACCCCTGATCGTTATAGAAGAAGCGATATCGATGGGGTAATCCCCGATCCCAAAAAGTAAAAAGACCCGAAAGTTGCCAGGTAAGTTTATCTCCAGACTCGGCCAGTTTGGGTTCTCCTATCAACCTCCAAAGATTTCGAGAAGGGCTGTAGACTTCAAGCCCTACCTGGTTATAGCCTCCATTTACATCCCCCATCCGAAGGGTATAACGATATTCATCCTTTCCTAAGGCTTCCACTCTGGCTTCCCGAATGAAGGGAGGTGAGTTATAAACACGACTCAGGGCCAGCACGTTGGAAGTTCCCTCGAAGCTCAGAATGACTTCTACATTTTCATCTTGGTCTACATCCAGGGCCTGTAAACTCTGAATAACCCCCGGGGTTCTATATTTCCAGATTAACTTCCCTTGAGAGTCAAAAATATAAAAATTCTTATCTCGACACCCGACCAGGATCGCCCCCCTCTGATCACCGTATAAATTGGTTGCCATAAGACCGGTTATCCCTTTTTCCAGTTTTTGACTCCATTTAAGGTTGAGCTGGGTATCAAAAACGGCCAGGGTTCCATCCTCCGAACCAGTGATAATCTCAATGGTTTCATTTCCCTCCAAATCCTCCGGATAAAAAGTATTAAGATTGGGGATTTTTTGAACTCTCTTGGGTTGACCCTGATGGTTGAGAATATGAAGGGTTCCGTCTCGACAGGCCAGGATTATCTCGATTTCACCATCTGCATCTAAATCTCCGGCGCTTATATCAAAAATGCTCCCACCGGTTTCATAGTACCACTGAAGTTTTCCCTGTTGGAGGGTATTTTCCTCTACATCCAGTACATACAAGATATTATCATCCCCTCCGATAAGAATTTCTTTTTCATCGTCCTCATCCAGATCTTCAGCCAGGAGGATATTTATTTTTCCACCTGTATGATAATTCCATTTTCGAGTCCCTTGAAAGTCCAGGGCCTGGAGGGTTCCATCTTCAGAGCCTACTAAAATTTCGGGTGTTCTCTCCTTACCCAGTTCGGTCACTAAAATAGCGGATACAGACCCGGGTGCCCGATATCTCCAGGCTTCGGCCTCATTTTGAATAAGTATTACCTCCCCGTTTTTTAATCCTACGATGATTTCATCCTTTCCATCCCGATCCAGGTCATAAACCGAAAGGGCCGTAATGCTTTCTTCGGTCTGAAAGGGATACCTGAGTCCTCCCTGGGGCGTAAACTGATAAGGGGTCCTCAGAATTTGAGAAGATTTTCCCTGTTCATCGGATTCCTGTGAAGCCAGGTTAGAATAGTAGCCCCTGAAACTGCCCTGATTATCCAATACATGTAGTTCACCCCCCAGGGTTCCTATGAGAATTTCCAGGTTTCCGTCCCCATCCAAATCAACGGGAGAGATTACCGAAGGGAGTTCTTTGGTTTCGTAGTTCCAGACGGGACCGTAGGTCACCAGAGGGGAGGGATAACCGAAGACATAGATATTATCCGATCCTATCACGATCTCTCCCTTACCATCTCCGTCAATGTCCGCTCCAGAAACGCTGGAGATAAAGTTTGAAGTTTCATACTTCCACTTAGGATCTCCCAGGTAGTTCAGGATATAAGCCTGCTGATCGTTGGATCCCACGATAACTTCTCCTTTACCATCCCTATCCAGATCAAAGGCACGAAGGCTTGTGATTTCTCCTCCTGTGGTGAAAGTCCATTTAAGCTGTCCCTGTTCATCCAAAACATAAACCCTATGATCGCCGGATCCGATCAGGATTTCCTTAGATCCATCCCCCTCCAGATCAAAGGCATAGGTCACATTAACACTTCCTGAAGTCTCAAATTTCCATTTCAGTTTTAAAGAGAGGGTCCCCTGGTTTTCTTCAGGTTCAAGGGCATAAAGGGTAGTATCCAGCGATCCAGCGAGTACAAGGGTAGAGCCGGGTCTGAGTCCTTCCCCTGTCTTCCTATCCACCACATACAGACTCAAAATAGAGCCTTTTGCCGGAAAGCGATCCCAAAGTTCCCCATTATTTCCGAACAAATAAACCGATCCATCCTCTGATCCTGCCAGGATCGCTGATTGCCCTTTTTTACCCAAATCAAAAGCGGTCAGGGTTACGGCGGATCCTTCCATTTTATACTTCCATCTCAGGTTCCCCTGATAATCCCAGACATAGATCGTTCCGTCGGTGGAACCTGCCAGGATCTCTGCTTTTCCATCTTGATTTAAATCCATGGCATACAGGGTAGTTACCTCACCCTGGACCCTGGTTTTCCATAAAACCCGTCCCCGGAAATCAAAAACAAAAAAAGAAGGTGTATCGGGACCTGCTCCTGCAGAACCTGCCAAAATCTCTCCGTGTCCATCGCCATCCAAATCTGCTATATACAGACTTCGGAAGTATTTAACCTGCCTGCAAGCTTCTTCACATTTCCAACTTAGATTACCCGAATAGTCGAGAACATAAAGGGTATCGGAACCGGCGATGATCTCTTTTTTTCCATCCCCATCCAGGTCGAAGGGGAAAACGGTTACTACAAACCCTTCTGTTTTGTACTTCCAATCAGGTTCCGCTATAATCTTGGCAGGAGCAGCCTGGATAGGAAGGCAGAAGGTAAAGAGCAAAAGGCAAAAGATAAAAGCCATGAATAAAGGTGTGGGAGTGGGGAAGTAAGGGAGTATGGGAGTGTGGGAGTATGGGGGTATGAAAGGGTGGAAGTAGGGGGGTATGGAAGTATGGGAGTATGGGGGTATGGGGGTATAAGTACTTATTCTCCCCCCCACTTCCCCACTCCCCCACTTCCCCACTCCCCCACTCCTATACTTCCATACTTCCCCACTTCCCCACTCCCACACTCCCATACCCGGACTTAATAGCCGGCTGCCCAATATTTAAGAATCAGCCGGGTATTATTGTTGAGGTTCACGATGGGAACGGCAAAAATCTGAGTGGTAAATCCTTTCACATCGCGATCCAGAATACTGACGGGAATGGTAGAGCCCCCGTTTTTAACTATAACGGTGACTTCAAGTGCAATCAACTGATTCATAAAACCGCCATTTGGAAAGTTAATACGTCGAATCCCAAAATTTTCCGCATTCTTATCCGTATAGAGGTAAAGGGGTGGTGTTATCCCATCTACGCGGATGGCACCTATCATCGGCGGGGTGATTTCCAGTTCATCGGTAAGAACCTTGAGACCTTTGAAAGGTTCATCCTGGGCTAAGGGGGGTACCGGAAAAAGCAGAAGATTTATCAGAAGGAGCAGGAAGAGAATTTTATCAACAACCCTCATTATAGCTTTAACTACTAACACCACCTTATAAGTGAGATGCAAGGGCACGGAGATTTTTTTATCCCTGTGGTTCTGTATCTCCACGTGTTCATCCCGGTGGATTTTTACATCCGACGTGCAAGCTTAGGATCTAGCGTATCTCTTAAGCCATCGCCTACCAGATTAATAGCAAGGACTGTCAGAGCCAGGAAGAGTCCTGGGAAGAGGATAATCCAAAAAGCGATTTGCACGTAAGGACGTCCTTCGGCCATCATATTTCCCCAACTGGGAATTTGAGGAGGTGTACCGGCTCCCAGAAAGCTGAGGTAAGCCTCAATAATAATGGCGGAGGCACAGATATACGTACCTTGTACAATTAAAGGAGCCAGGGTGTTGGGCAAGATGTGACGAAAGAGGATCCTGGGGATCCAGGCCCCGGCAGCTCGTGTAGCTTCCACAAAGGGTTGTTCTCGTAAGCTTAATACTGCAGCCCGTACGACACGAACCACGCGAGGAACTTCGGGAATGACTAAAGCGATGATAACGTTTTGTACACTGGCCCGCATTAAAGCCATCAAAGCAATTGCCAGTAAAATAGCCGGGATAGCCATCAATCCATCCATGATCCGCATGATCACCATATCCAGACGTCGGTCATATCCGCTGATTAACCCAATGGTTAAGCCGATGATCATACTCAATGTTGCCACACAAAGTCCTACTATCAGGGAGATGCGGCTACCATAAATCGTTCGTGCATAAATATCCCGTCCCAGATGGTCTGTTCCAAACCAATGCTTAACAGAAGGTCCTTGAAGTCGGTCAATGGGATTAATGGCCAACGGATCTAACTGTGACCATAACGGAGCCCCCAGGGCTATCAGGCTCATCACGGCCAGCAGGAAGATTCCCAGGCACATAGTTGGATGGCGTTTCAAGAATCGAGGTATCCCATGGATTTGGTTATCTACGTATTTCCAGGGGGCGATTATTTTAACAGGTACCGTTGTTTTCATGTCGCTTAATATCGAATTCGAGGATCTAAAAAGACATAGGAGAGATCTACCAGGAGGTTGATGAAAACATAGATACTCGAAGTAAAGAGTATCACACCCTGAATAACCGGGTAATCGCGATGCAAAATGGCATCGACGGTCAATCTTCCCAGGCCCGGAATAGCGAAGACACTTTCGGTTACTACCGCTCCACCGAGAAGCAGCGCAAAGCCTGTACCGATAATAGTTGCTACAGGTAGTGAGGCATTTTTGAAGGCATGTCGCATGAGTACCAGGCCGGGTTTTACCCCCTTCGCAAAAGCTGTACGAATATAATCCTCCTTGAGAACCTCTAACATACTCGCGCGGGTCATACGGGCCAGTAAAGCGGTATAAATCATACCCAATGCCAGGGAGGGAAGTATCAGATGTTTAATAAACGGAATAAACCCTTCGCTGAGCCGAGCATAACCCTGGACGGGGAGGATGGAAAGCTGGATAGAAAAAAAATACATGAGTAGAAAGCCCAGCCAGAAGACCGGTAGGGAAAAGCCGAGGACCGAAAAGACCATAGTTCCCCGATCAATCCATGTCCCTGCCTTCCATGCCGCCAAAATTCCCAGTGGAATAGCCAGACCGGTACTGATAATTAAGGTAAAGATACAAAGGCTGAGGGTCGGTTCCAATCTTTGTTTAATGAGTTGGGCCACTGGCAGCCCTGTGAAAATGGAAGTCCCCAGGTCACCTCGAAGGATTTGACCCATCCATATTACAAACTGTTCGTGTATCGGCTTATCCAATCCCAGCTTTTGTCGGATGCGTATGATATCTTCAGGTTTGGCGTAATCTCCCGCCACCACCACGGCCGGATCACCTGGCGCCAGGCGCAATAAACTAAAAACGAAAACAACCACTACAAACATCACAGGAATGGCACCCAGTATTCTCTTGATAATATAACTCTGCATGGGGTAAAGCCATTGAACCTGCACCCCTGTCTCCTGTCTAAGGATACAGATTCAAGACATCTCCAGGCAACTGATTGAACAGCTAACCACGTTTTTAAGAACCCTTTTTCTGGGGTTTGTACTCCCCTAGAACAACTTATCCTGTAGGGGACCCATAAGGTCTAGGATAGTTTCTTTTACCCTACAGACAGATCCTGTGGTAGACAAGGGTTCAGGAGCTGAAGGATCAACCTTTCGCCTGTCTTGATCCGGAACAAACCGGGCCACCTCCAAAAGTCTGAATTTATTGTACCCTTTTGCCTGAATTTGTCAAGTATTCCTTTATCTTCGATCAATCCCTTAAAGGAAAAATCTTCTTCGCACACTATGGAGAGACTAAGGCCTATAGGAATCTTACGATTTCTAAGACAGCCAAGACGATCTTACAGAAAGCTCAGGAAGAATATAAGGTTACTGTCTGGGTTGACAAACTCAAGGAAGGGCGAGAAAGGTTACCGGAGGCAATGATCGGAAAACCGCTTAATCACCTTTTGACAAATTTTGTCTTAACTTTCTACCTCTATTCCCTGATAACCTTCCCAAACCCTAGAAAGCTTTATGTGAAAGTCTCCCTGCTTCTTCCTGTTGAAATCTTTAATATTCTTTCAACTCCTACCTCTTTCTTATTTTCTAGCAGGGGATTGGGGTTCAGCCAGGGATGCAAGGCAGGCATGTAAAAAACTGCGAATCAGATCAGGTTCCAAGCCATCTCTGCCCCATTGCTCTGTCAGCTCTATAGCTCCTTGAAAAAAACTGAAAGTTGCTACAAACTTTTCGGGATAGCTGGTAAAAACTTCCTTAACTGCTACTACAACCCGATCTACTGGAGATGACTTACTTTTAATAACTTCAGGGAGCAAAATAGGTTGGTTACAGGCTTCTGGTTTGTTGCAACGACGGCTAATTCTTTCCCCATTCAGAAGGATGATTTCGATCTTATTAGATTTGGCTTTAGGCAATTGGATCCGGATCGTCCCTTTGGCCGGAAGAGATTGTCCTCTAAGGATTCTCTGGGGAAGTTTTCCATCTAAAAACCATTTTCCATCTATGTCTAAAACGAATCCAACATCTTTCGACTTTATGTTTTCTTGAGCCTGAACACACCACGATGAGAAAAGGATAACCAGTCCAAAGCCTGACACTATAAATCTTTGCCAGATCCGAGAGGTTCTACTCCAAACCTCCTTATCTGCCGGATTTCTAAATAAGGTAACACTCTTAACGGGTTTGGACATTTTCCTATTCCTTTTTAGATTTATATTCTTACTTGTAACCATAGACTTTTCTACCCTATCTCCCTAGCGAGAGTCCAGGTAACCCCATAGCAGGAAGCTTGAATTTCTTCCTCTTACGTTCACTTAAAATTTTAATTTCGCTTTGGAGGAAAATCAGAGTTCCACAGGAAGTTCTAAAGAATCTGCTCTCTTTTTCGATCATAAAACACCTTTAGCAAATACGTGTCAAATACTTTACTTTCTCTACGAAAGATGTCAATGAAATTGTAGAAATCTCCTAAGGTTTTGATATAACTAAAAGTACTGATCACTCTGATTAAACAGTTAGTCGGTGTGCAGGGTGTTATCCCATGCTACAACAGTACCAACCATACCAGTCCTCGTCACCATCCCCAACTGTGCCATCGTTTACGGCCGGGTTAAATACATCACTGGCAGGGCCTGACGAGCTTTCTTGTTGTTGAAGAGGCACAGGTAATTGGGACGCAACCAATATTACCAAGGCTCAGAGACGTCCACTTACAGGGCTCTCTTATTTTTTATCTAACCACACGTTCCACAGAACGGGGGCCGCAAAGGGGATCACCCCTTTCACGTTCTTACGATAAGCGACTAAACCCAGGGACTGCCCCAACGGTACTTTGGGGACTTCGTCATAGGCCAGCTTTTGGATCTCTTCTACTAATTCCTTTTGCCGGATAGGATCTCGAGTACGGGCTAATTCTATTCGCAATTCCTCCATGTGGGGACTACAATACCAGCCGGGAACCACACTGTTACAATCACCAACAATGGTCAGATCACCTGCCGGGTTAAACTCATCGGCAGACAGGGATCTTATATGATAGAGGTTCCATCCTCCTTCCTCAGGGGGCTTTTTCTCAGCCCGGCGGGACAGGAGCGTGCTCCAATCCATAGCCTGCAAATCCACTTTGACCCCAATCTGGGTCAGTAATTGCTGAGTTAGCAGGGTAGGTGCATGTAAAACGGGAATATCCGTAGGATCCATTAAAACAACAGGCCGTCCATCATAACCGGCCTCCTTCATTAACTGTTTTGCCTTCTCCAGATCCTGCCGCAGGAGAGGCTCTGCACCTGCCTGGGTTTCCCAGGGACTACCACATGTGAAAAACGCTAAACACGTTCGCCAAAACCTCTTCTCCCCGATAGCCACCCGAAGATAGGTCTCTTGATGAACCATCCACATCAGGGCCTGACGAGCTTTCTTGTTGTTGAAGGGAGGATGGAGATGGTTAATCCGCAATTGTTCCTGCCAGCCCAGGGGATCGTAAACAAAGACGGTAATATTTGGGTTTTTTTCTAACTGGGTAATAAAATCGTAGGGGGGAAATTCCCAAAAATCTACTTCCCCTGCTCCCAGTGCCGCACTGGCTGTAGCCGGGTCGGGAATATAAAGCCACTCCACACGATCTAAATAAACCCTTTTACCTCCGGCACCATAACTGGGCGGCTCAGGACGAGGGACATACTCCGGGTTACGGACATAAGCAACCCGATGCCCGGGTTCCCATTCTTCCTTTACGAACTTGAAAGGACCCGAGCCGATAGGTTCCTTGATCTGTTCATCGGCCGGAGTGGCTGCAATTCGAGCCGGCATAATAAAAGGTACATTGCTACTCGGCTTGGCCAGAGCTTCCAAAACCAGTCCAAAAGGTTCCTTTAACTCTAAACGGAAGGTTCTGGTATCCACCGCTTCCAAACGGGCCGTAGCCTTCATCAACAACTTACCCAAGGCATCCCGCTGACCCCAACGCCGGATAGAAGCAATGACATCTTCCGAGGTAACCGGAGTACCATCATGAAACCGGAGACCCTCCCTGAGGGTGAAAGTATATTGCGAACCATCCGGACTTACCTGCCAGGTATCCACCATCTGAGGCCGTACTTTCATATTCTCGTCCAGAGCAAAGAGGGTATCATAGATCATATAACCATGGTTACGGGTTATATATCCTCCTGTCCAGATGGGGTCCAGGATCTTTAAATCGGCATGGGCAATAAATCGCAGCGTTCCACCCATTTTAGGCTCTTCGGATAAGGCCCATGGGGTGAAGTTGAGTAAGAATAATCCGGTTAAGATCAGCCGGATCGGAATTCGGTACAAAAACCTGTGAGAACCTTGCATCATCATAAAAAGTATGGGAGTGTGGGGATGTGGAAGTATGGGAGGATGGAAGGATGGGAGTATGAAAGTATGAGAGTGTGGAGGTGAAAAATATGGGATTATACTCTCCTACACGCCCACACTTCCCCACTCCCATACTCCAGTACGGGCGATCGGCCGATCGCCCCTACACACTCCCCTCCACTCCCACACTCCCACACTTATTTCTTGTCCAGCCATACGTTCCACAAGACCGGAGCTGTAAATTTAGGTACTCCTTTTACATAATCTCGATAGGCTATTAAGTAAGCAGATTGTCCCACGGGTATATAAGGAACCTCTTCATAGGCCAGCTTTTGAATTTCTTCTACCAATTGCTTCCGCTTAGCTTCATCTTGGGTACGAGCCCATTCGGCACGCAACTTCTCCATTTTTTCACTGCAATACCAGCCAAACCAGGCCTTGTCACAACTGCCGTCTATGGTCAGGTTTACAGCCGGATTAAACGTATCGGCTCCGATAAACTCCGTAGGAAGTAAGTTCCAGCCCCCCTCTTCGGGTCGCTTTTTCTCGGCCCGGCGGGCTACCAGGGTACTCCAATCCATGGCCTGGAGATCTACCTTGACTCCCATCTGGGTCAACAAGTATTGGGCCACCAGCATGATGGCATGTAATTGCAGGCGATCCGTTGGATCCATGAGTACAACCGGTCGTCCATCATATCCTGCTTCTTGCATCAATTGACTGGCTTTCTCCAGATCTTGCCGTTTCAACGGCTCCGATCCCACCTCGGTCTCCCAAGGACTGCCACACATAAAAAATGCCAGACAGGTCCGCCAGAACCTCTTATCACCCACAGCCGCCTGCATGTAGGCTTCCTGATTGGTCATCCACAATAAAGCCTGACGGGCTTTTACGTTGTTAAAGGGCGGATGGAGATGGTTAGGGCGAAGCACATACTGGCTACCCAGCGGATCGGTTACTGAGATGGCAATATGGGAATTCTTTTCCAGTTGGGTAATAAGACTTGCCGGTAACCGTTCCCAATAATCTACCTCTCCTCTTTCTAAAGCTGCACTGGCCGTTGCGGGATCGGGAATATATAACCACTCCACTCGATCCACATATACCCGCTTACCTCCGGCACCATAACTGGCCGGTTCAGAACGGGGTACATAATCTGGATTACGGACATAAACAACGCGATATCCAGGCTCCCACTCCTCCTTCACGAATTTGAAGGGTCCTGAACCGATGGCTTCTGTGATCTGCTTATCAGGCGGAGTGGCTGCAATTCGAGCCGGCATGATGAAAGGCACATTACTGCTTGGCTTGGCCAGAGCATCGAGTACCAACCCGAAAGGCTCCTTGAGCTCCAACCGAAAAGTTTTATCATCCACCTTCTCTAACCGGCTTGTATAATCCATCAATTGCTTACCCAGAATATCCCGCTGACCCCATCGTTTGAGGGAAGCAATGACGTCATCGGACGTAACAGGACTGCCGTCATGGAACTTGAGACCTTCCCGCAACGTGAAGGTATACTGGAGCCCATCCGGACTTACCTGCCAGGTATCCACCATCTGGGGCTGTACCTTCAAATTTTCGTCTAAAGCAAAAAGGGTATCGTAAATCATATAACCGTGATTGCGGGTGATATAGGCTGTAGTCCAGATCGGGTCCAGAATTTTTAGATCGGCATGGGGAATTAGCTTTAAAGTTCCCCCCCTCTTAGGTTCTTGGGCTATGACCCGGGAAGTGAAGGTGAGCAAGACTAATCCGATGATAATCATCAGAACCGCATGTGGGTATAAAAACTTGGAGGAATTTCTCATGGTTTTAGTATATCCCCAAAGAACTCCGAAGGATACTCATGAACCTCCTCTCCCGAGGCTTCGGGAGAGGAGGTTGGGGGGAGGGCAGAATACCTATTCTTAACTTTCTCCCCTTTTCTCCCAGGGAAGGGAAGAGTAGAGACCCGGGCAATCCCTGAGCTTCCCTTTTCCGACTATGGGAGGGCGTACGGCCGTACGCCCCTACTATTAGAAAAAATCTACCCCTAAAAGCTTCCCTTCCCCACCTCACCTCCCATCCCCCCTAGCCCCCCAGTTCCCCCTATCCTGTGTAGGGGCGGGAGGCCTCCC